>WTGD01000279.1 GCA_011523725.1 Nitrospinota bacterium | reverse complement strand
GTTGAAAAAGGCCTGTGGAGCAATTTTAGTTTAGTTGAGCACACGCTTTTGAATTTCACTCCCCCCTTGAGGGGGAGTCGGTGAACTAAGAGCGCAAGCCCGCAAGTGAACCGGTGGGGGGTGTCATTCGGAATGGCGATAAAACACGATTTACCCCCCACCGAATCGGCCTTCGCCAAAGGCTCGGCCTCTTCGTCGGACTTTCCCCTCGGGAAGCCCGACCCTCAAGGGGGGAGTGATTCCGCTCTCTCGTTTGTCGGCCATGCCCTCAAGGGGGGAGTGGTAGTTGGGAGTTCTGCAGGGGGTTTTCAACAACTCCATGTAAACGACGGCGCAGAATCAAAAGCATGC
This sequence comes from Nitrospinota bacterium, assembly GCA_011523725.1. Taxonomy (GTDB): domain Bacteria; phylum UBA8248; class UBA8248; order UBA8248; family UBA8248; genus Bin107. Next base: position 6,481 of record WTGD01000279.1, on the reverse strand, counting down.
CTGTGGGCGTGATCCGCGATTACGCTTCAGGTCAGGTGGAACGAATGCCGCACATCAACGTCTCGGGAGTCGACCTCCACTACGTCGACGAGGGCGAGGGGAAACCCGTATTTTTCCTTCACGGGAACGCGGGTTCTTGCCGCGTGTGGCGCAAAATCGCGCCCGGGTTCAGCGATCGCTACCGCGTCATCGCGCACGATCGCCAGGGGTTCGGTGATTCGGAGAAAAAAGAAAGCGGCGATTTCTCGCCACGCGGATTCGCCGGGGAGCTGGCGCGCCTGATGGACGCCCTCGGAATCGAGCGGGCCCACGTATGCGGGCTCTCCATGGGCGGGATGATCGCCCAGTGCTTCGCCCTTGATTATCCCGACCGGGTGGACGGGCTCGTGCTCGTGGGGACGATGCCCGACCGGACGGGCCGCAATGTCCCCGAGACGCTGGCCGAACTCGCGCTGGACGGATGGCCCGCCGTCGCGGATCGCCTCGTTCGCCACTGGTTCCGGCCCGGCTCAGATGAGGCGGACATCGCGGAGGCGTATGAGATCGCGCTCCAGTCGCCGCAGAAATTCCGCGAGCTCACGGTCACCGCGCTCGGGACGTTCGACATCAAGGCGGAGCTTCCCGGCATCCAGGCCGCGACGCTCATCCTGAACGGCGAGGCGGACGTCACCAACGTGATGCGCCATGCGGAGATCATGAACGAGGGGATACCGGCCTCAAGGCTCATCAGGATTCCCGACTGCGGACACCTGATCCCGATTGAAAGGCCCGAGGCATTCTGCCGGCACACGCTCGGGTTCCTGGCCGAGGTCGACGCCGCGTCCTGAAGAAACGGGGCATGTTGTCCCTGGCTTAGCCCGCGGGGGAAGCGCACGTGTTCCAAAACCATGACAGGGTCGCCTCCGTCATCTTCTTCTTTGCGACGACGTTCCTCTACTACCACGCCGGGAGCTTTCCCGAAGAAGCGGCCTTCTACCCCCGGATGGTCATCGGCTTGATGGTCGTTCTCTCCGTCCTCATGTTCGTGAAGTCCTGGCTGAAAACCGGGCGGAGCAGGACCTTCGAGCCGTTCTTCATCCACCGGGGGCGGTTCGTCCTGAGCACCCTGATGGCGCTGGGCTACATCGCGGGCGTTCAGTATCTCGGCTACTACAGCGCCTCGCTGATTTTCATTCCCGCCGCGGCCTGGGCGCTGGGCTATAGGAACAGGTTCGTCATGGCGGGCACCACGGTCTGCTATCTCCTGTTCATCTTCGTGGTGTTCGACCAGCTCTTCGACCGCCCGCTCACGCAGGAATTCTTCCTGCGCCACTAGGAACGAGACCTTGATTGAGCCATTTTACAACTCCCTCTGGGTCATCCTCGAGTGGCAGAACATCCTCGCCATGCTCGTGGGGGTGATCGGCGGCATCATCTTCGGCGCCATACCGGGCCTGACGGCGACGATGGGCATCGCCCTCCTCATCCCCCTCACCTTCGGCATGTCACCGCTCATGGCGCTGGGGATGATGGCCGGCATCCACAACGGCGGCTCCTACGGCGGCGCCATCCCCGCCGTTCTGCTTCGCATCCCGGGCACGCCGGGCGCCATCGCCACCACGTTCGACGGCTACCCGATGGCCCAGCAGGGCCTCGCGGAGCGCGCCTTGAAGATAGCCTGCGTCTCCTCGGCGGTGGGAGGCATGGTGAGCGCCGTATCGCTCATGACGCTCTCTCCGCCCCTCGCGGAATTCGCCCTGGCCTTCGGCCCACCCGAGATCTTCTGGATCAGCCTGTTCGGCCTCTCCAGCATCGCCGTGCTGCTGGGTTCGGACCCCATCAAGGGCCTGATGGCCTCTTGCATCGGGCTGCTCCTGGGCATGGTGGGCCTGGACCACGTGACAGGGTATGAGCGCTTCACGTTCGACACGCTGGAGCTCTCGGGCGGGCTGCAGCTCATCGTCATCATGGTCGGGGTGTACGCGCTGCCGCCGGCGTTCCAGATGGCCGAGCGCGCCATCATGACCGGCGTGAAATCGAAAGACCTCGAATTCGAAGGCAAATCGGACATGGCGAACTGGCCGTGGATGCAGATTTTCCCCGCGTGGGTCCGCGCGAACGTCATCGGGATCATCATCGGGATTCTCCCGGGCGTCGGGGGCGTCGTCGGCGCCTTCGTCGCATACAACGAGACGAAACGCTCATCGAAAGACCCCGAGAGTTTCGGGAAGGGGAACCCCGTGGGCGTCGCCGTGGCCGAATGCGCCAACAACGCGGACAACGCCGCCGCCATGATCCCCGCCCTCACGCTGGGGGTCCCCGGCAGCGGCCTGGCCGCCCTGATTCTGGCGGGCCTGCTCATCCACGGCCTAGAGCCCGGTCCGCGCCTGTTCAAGGAAGCGCCCGACGTGGTGTACGGCTACATGTGGGCGATGCTGTTCACCTCGGCGTCTCTGTTCGTGTTCGGCGGCATCATCGCGACGAAGCTGTTCGCCAACATCCTGCGGCTGGCGCAGGTGCAGCTGATGCCGGTCATCATCGCGCTGACGGTAGTCGGCATCTATTCGTTCGAGAACAGCATCTTCAACGTCTACCTGATGCTGGCGTTCGGCCTGTTCGGCTATGCGCTGGAACGGCTCAAGTTCCCCATCGCGCCACTCATTCTCGGCCTCATCCTGGGGCCCAAGGTCGAGTTCAACCTGAGGGTCGCGCTCCGCTTGTCGCAGGACGACTGGTCGATCCTCTGGACCCGGCCGATCAGCATCGCGCTGATCATATTGACCGCGCTCGTCCTCGCGTATCCGTTGATTTCCGCCCTCCTCCACCGGAAAAGGGAGGGTCCCGAAGAGGAGTTCGCGATGGGGGAGGAATGAGCCGGGCTGTCCGCCTTCGAATTCAGGGAAACGGGGGGTGTTGAAAAAGGCCCAAGAAGCGACTTTGGCTTGCTTGCACGCCTTTGCATTTCACTCCCCCCTTGAGGGGGAGTCGACGAGGGAAGGGCGTAAGCCCGCAAGCGAGTCGGTGGGGGGAGCTTTTTATATTGTGAGAGGTTTTCCTTTTTGAATCATTCCCCCCACCGCATCAGCCTTCGCACAAACCGCTCGGCTTCTGCGACTCCCCCTCAAGGGGGGAGTGATTCTTCTCTCTCGTCGGTCGCGTCAATCGCTCCTTCATCAGTCGCGATTGACCCGCAAAATGTTTGTTTGTATACCAGTTACATACTTTTTATTCAGAGCGAGGCGTCCTTCCGAGGATTCAGGAAGGCCGGATTCCCGATGACGAGGGTTTCGCGGAGTCTCTGCGTTTCGTGGAAAAAAGCCAGGGAGCCGGAATGACGTCTCCCGAACCGCGTCCATGGCGAACCGCCCGTGAGAAACTTTTATGAGGGACCACAAAAGAAGAGAACCTTGAAAACTCCATAGCGCCGGGAAAGGAATTTCGGGGATTCCCATTCCGGATGAAAAACAGAATACACAAAGGCGGAGCCGATGCAGGATAGAGCCGAGGGTGTAGGGTCGCAGCACAGGAACCTCTCCGATCTTCTGGCGAAGATCATATTCGCCTTTGGAGCCTTCAGCACCGCGTTTCACCTCTACGTCCTCATGGTCCAGCCGATTCAGCCCTGGATTCTGCGGTCATTTCACCTGACGTCTTCGGGAATCCTCGTTTTCGCGCTCATTCCCTGGAGAGCCGACAAGAAAAACGAAGGCCCCAACCTCCTCGATTACGCCCTCGCTTTTCTCCTCGTCACGACGACCATCTTCCTCATCGTCGATTTCGACGAAATGCTCTACCGGGTCGGCGTCGACCCCAACATCTACGACGTCATTTTCGCCACCATCACGTTCCTCGTCATCCTGGAGATGGGACGCCGCCTGCAGGGATACGTGCTCCCGATCCTCGCTCTCGTCTGCCTGGCCTATGCACTATGGGGCGACTACCTGCCCGGCCTGTGGGGGCACAGGGGCTACCCGTTTCCGCGCGTGATCACGTATCTCTTCAGCCTGGAGGGAATCTTCGGGCCTCCGCTGGCGGCCTCGTCCACCTTCATCATCCTCTTCATCCTCTTTGGCTCCGCCCTTCAAAGCTCGGGCGCGGGGCGGCTGTTCATCGATACGTCCCTGGCCATCGCGGGCGGCGCGAGAGGCGGGCCGGCCAAGGTGGCGGTCTTCGCCAGCAGTCTTTTCGGCACCATGTCCGGCAGTTCGGTGACGAACGTAGTGACGACCGGCACTTTCACCATCCCCCTGATGAAGAGCATCGGCTATCGCCCCGCCTTCGCGGGCGCCGTCGAAACCGTCGCCTCCACCGGCGGGCAGCTCATGCCTCCCGTCATGGGGGTCACGGCGTTCGTGATGGCCGAGGTGACCGGCATCCCCTATCTCAAGATCGCCGCAGCGGGCCTCATACCGGCCATTCTGTTCTACGTGGCGGTCTATTTCATGATCGGCGTCGAAGCGAAAAACTTAGGATTAAGCGGCCTGCCGAGGAGCGAACTCCCCCGCCTGTGGGACGTCATGCGCCTAAACGGCCACCTGCTCCTGCCCATATTCGTCCTCATCTACTTCCTGGTCTACGTGCGGGTCTCGCCAATGAAATCGGCCTTTTACGCCATCGGCGCGGCGGTAGTCGCCAGCTGGCTCCGGCAGGAGACGCGCATGGGGGCCAAAAGGGTGGCCGAGGCGCTCTACCGGACGATGGAAGGCGCCATTCACGTCGCGACGCCCAGCGCCCTGGCGGGGGTGGTCGTGGGCGTCTTGTCGCTCACGGGGCTGGGGCTCAAGGTAACGGATCTGCTGCTCTCCTACGTGGGCGACAGCAAAATGCTGGGGCTCCTCGCCGTCATGCTGGTCTCCATCGTCCTGGGGATGGGCGTGCCTACGGTCGCCGCCTACCTCGTCGCCGCGGCGGCGGCCGGCCCTGCGCTCGTGAAACTGGGGTTTCCGCTTCTGAGCGCCCACATGTTCATTTTCTACTACGCCGTGCTCGCCACCATGACGCCGCCCGTCGCGGCTTCCGCCTTCGCCGCGGGCGCGCTCGCGGGTGCCCACCCCATGCAGGTCGGCTTCATGGCGGTGCGGCTCGGAATCGCCGCCTACATCGTCCCGTTCCTGTTCGTCTACGGGGATTCCCTGTTGATGCAGGGCTCCTGGGGAGGGATCGCGATGGCGGTGGCCACGGCCCTGTTCGGCATGTATGCACTGGCGAGGTGCGTCATCGACCAGGGAATTTCCCTGTGGCGCAGGGGCGTGCTGGGGGTGGCGGCCCTGCTGCTGATCCTGACCGACGGCCTGACGGATGTAATCGGTCTCGCCGTGTTGGCCCTGGGCGTGGGGGGCGACCTCCTCGCCTGGTTCCAGAGAGTTCGTGACGGAAAACAAAAAGAGGATGCGTTAGAGGAGAGTTCATAAACCAGGACTTTCGCGTGAACACGGCAACATTCACATCTCATGCAGAGGAGAAAGAACATGAATTTCCCCGCAAAGCAGATGAAACCCATGGTTTTTGCGATCATCGCCGCCTTCGCCTTGGGAGCCCTGCTGACCGCTCCCGCCGATGCGGCCAGAAAAGACTGGCCCAAACGCATCACCATCGGCGGCGGGCCGCTTCAGGGAACGATCCAGTTCCAGGCGCTCGGCTGGTCCAGCGTGCTGAACAAGGTCCTGAAGCTCAACTCCTCGGTGGAATCCACCGCCGGCGCCACGGTGAACGCCAGGCTCATCAGCCAGGGCAGGCAGGACTTCGGCTTCGGCACGAGTTCGAGCATCTCCGACGCCGCCTATCACGGCAGAGGCTTCGCCAAGGGCAAGCGCTACAAGAACCTCCGCATCATGTCGCCGGTGGACAGCTCCGGCGTGCAGTTCTGGACGCCTGCGAAAAGCCCCATCATGAAGGCAGAGGACATCCAGGGAAGACGCCTCAACATCAGCCGTCCGGGCAGCGGCGTGGACCGCTTCGGGCGCAATCTCATGAAAGTGGTCGGCCTCAAGCCCAGCCAGGTGACCAACGTGGGCCACGGCCAGGCGAACCGGATGATGCAGGACGGCATTCTGGACGTCGCCGCCACGATCGGCGCGCCGCCTCACCCCGCCGTCGCCTCCATCACCTCCCAGCTTCCGTTCCGCGTGTTCGGGCTGGGGCACGGGAAGTGGGCGGAAATGATGCTGGCGAAATACCCGTTCTACGTGAAGACCGCGATCGTCGGCGGCATGTACAAGGGAAACCCGAAGCCCGTCAAGACCATCGGACAAACGAACTGGCTCGGCTCGGGCGCGCACGTGCCGAACGACCTCGTCTACGAGGTGGTGAAGGCGACATTCGCGAACAAGAAGGATCTGGTGCTCGCCCACAGGTCGTGGGAGGCGCTCGACATCAGCAAGATGACGAAGGCGAACATTCCCGTGCACCCGGGCGCGATTCGCTATTACAAGGAGAAGGGAATCAAACTGCCCGAATCGGCCATGATGGCGAAGTAAGGAGCCGCTTTGTAAGGGGTCAAAAC
>WTGD01000053.1 GCA_011523725.1 Nitrospinota bacterium | reverse complement strand
CCTTCATCCAGAACGCGGATCTCGGCGCCAGGGGGAAGTGGTATCGCGTCCGGGTGGGACACTACCGGGACAGGGCGGAGGCCCAAAAAGCGCTCTCTGAGATGCAGGCGAGGATCAGGCTCCAATCGGCCAGAATTATGGCAATGTAAAGTCTATTTGAATACAATGTTTTGTGGTTTATTTGCTACAAACGACTTTAATCTTGACACCTGCGCTTCGCATTCCTAATATGAGCCTCCCGATTCCCGGGACTGGAGGCAGTTCGATGGCTTCTCGACGATTTCCCCCCTGGCTCGTAAAGCGGTTGCCGAGTCCGAGCCGCTCACACGAGGTCAAGGCGCTGATGCGCAACAAGCATCTGCACACCGTGTGCGAGGAAGCCCGTTGCCCGAACTTGTTCGAGTGTTTTTCACGCAGCACGGCCACCTTCATGATTGGCGGGGACGTTTGCACGAGAACTTGCGGCTATTGCGCCGTCACGAAGGGCATGCCCGAGCCCCTGGACGTAAACGAGCCGCTGCACGTGGCGGAGGCGGCGAAAGATTTGGGATTAAAGCACGTGGTCGTCACGATGGTGAACCGCGACGATTTGCCCGACGGCGCAGCCGGCCACGTGGTGGCGACCATTAAGGCGATCCGTGAACTGCTGCCCAAGACCACGGTGGAGGTTCTGGTGAGTGATTTCATGGGTGATTTCGACGCGGTCGAACGGGTGGTTCGCGCAAAGCCTGATGTTTTCAACCATAACATCGAGACGGTCAGGCGGCTGTTCAAGAGCACGCGCCCGAACGGCGATTACGAGCGCTCGCTGCGCGTCATCGGCATGGCGCGGGAGATTGACCCGGAGATGGTGACGAAAAGCGGCGTCATGGTCGGCATGGGCGAAACCGAAGCGGACGTGCTCTCCCTGATGGATGATTTGAGAGATGAGGAGGTTGATTGTCAGATCATGACGATCGGCCAGTATCTCTCGCCCCGGAAGAAGGCGATTCCCGTTCGCGAATACATTCACCCGGATGTATATGCGCGCTACCGGCTGGCGGGCGAGGCGAGGGGTTTCGCGCACGTGTTCGCCGGTCCTTTCGTGAGAAGCTCCTACAATGCGGAGGAGGCCCTGCACGCCTCCCAGGGATTGCAGGAGGGGAAATTACAGGGAGACCCCGAGGGCCGCGCCTTCATGACGTCCGATGGCTCGGGCCGGAACGTGCCGGCGCCCTCCCGTCGTCTGGTATCCCTGCCTGTCAGTTGAGGATTTTTGAACATGTATGAGTTCCAGCGCATTACGCGTCTGCCGCCTTATGTCTTCGCCGGCGTTGACGAGTTGAAGATCGAGGCCCGCCGCCGGGGCGACGACATCATCGATTTCGGGATGGGGAATCCCGACCTCGCCACGCCGCCGCACATCGTGGAAAAACTCGTGGAGGCGGCGACGAACCCCAGGAATCATCGCTACAGCGCTTCGCGCGGCATCACCCGGCTGAGGACGGCCATCGCCGATTGGTATGGCCGCCGCTATGACGTGAATATCGATTCTGAGGAGGAGGCCATCGTCACCATCGGCGTGAAGGAGGGGCTCTCGCACCTGGCATTGGCCATCACGAACCCGGGCGATTTGGTCATGGTGCCGAGTCCGACATACCCCATCCATACTTACGCCATGGTCCTGGCGAACGGCAACGTGATTCACGTGCCGCTCTCGCAGGGGGATGATTTCTTCGAGAACATGACCGATATCATCCGTCCGATATGGCCGCGGCCGAAAATCCTCGTATTGAGCTTTCCGCACAATCCCACCACGGTTTGCGTGGACCTTGATTTCTTCGAAAAAGTCGTCGCCTTCGCGAAAGAATACAACCTCATCGTGGTTCATGATTTCGCCTATGCCGACTTAGGGTTCGACGGCTACGAGCCGCCCAGCATTTTGCAGGTGAAGGGTGCCAAGGATGTGAGTGTGGAATTTTTCTCGCTTTCGAAGAGCTACTCCATGCCCGGATGGCGGATAGGCTTCGCCGTGGGGAACCGCGATCTCATCGGCGCGCTCAGGCGCATCAAGAGCTACCTCGATTACGGCGCGTTCCAGCCCATTCAGATTGCCTCGATCATCGCGCTCAACGGCTCTCAGGAGTGCGTCGAGGAGATTTGCCAGATTTACCAGAGTCGCCGCGACGCGCTGTGCAACGGGTTGGAGAGAATCGGCTGGCCCGTTCAGAAGCCCAGGGGCACGATGTTCGTATGGGCGGAGATTCCCCAGGAATATAGAGAGATGGGTTCTCTGGAGTTTTCCAAATTCTTGCTGACCGAAGCCGAGGTGGCCGTCTCGCCCGGCATCGGTTTCGGCGAGCTGGGCGACGGGCACGTGCGCTTCGCGCTCGTGGAGAATGAGCACCGCACGCGGCAGGCGCTCAGAAACTTGCGACCCCTGTTTCAGGAGAAAGCGCCCAGGCGAGCGGCGAGCTAGCTCGTCCTTCCTCGGGCCAGAGGGATATGGAAAAAATTTGCGTCGGCATATTGGGCTTGGGCACCGTCGGAAGCGGCGTGGTGAACCTGCTCGATGAGCAGCGGGAGTTGATCAAAAGACGCCTCGGCGTGGAGATATGCGTCTCCAGAGTTGCGGACCGCAGCGTTTTCACGAAAAACAAAACGGCGCGCGGAGTGGCCCCTGACAACATGGGGACGGACTTTGAAGCCGTCATCGACGCGCCCGAAGTGCACGTGGTCGCGGAACTTATCGGCGGTACGGATGATGCCAGACGCCACATCCTGCGGGCGATCGGCAAGGAAAAGCCGGTGGTGACCGCGAACAAGGCGGTGCTCGCCGTTCACGGGGAGGAGATTTTCGCCGCTGCGGAGAAGGCGGGCTGCCCGCTGGGTTTCGAGGCGTCCGTCGCAGGCGGCATTCCGATAGTCAGGAACCTGCGCGAGGCTTTCGCGGCGGATAAAATCGAGAGGCTCGCCGGCATTCTGAACGGCACGTGCAACTATATCCTGAGCTGCATGACGGAGATGGGCGCGGATTTCGGCGAAACGCTGAAGCGCGCGCAGGAACTCGGATATGCGGAGGCCGACCCGGCTTTTGATATCGACGGCGTCGATGCGTCGCACAAGATAGCGATTCTGGCGAATCTGGCCTATGGCACGCCCGTGGATGTGGAGGAATACCACACCGAGGGGATACGCCATATCACTTCCGTCGACATCGACTTCGCCAGGGAACTCGGCTACCGGATCAAGCTCATCGCCATGGCGGAACAGAAAGCGGGGAAACTCGATATACGCGTCCATCCGATGATGCTTCCCGAAAGCCACCCTCTCGCGCAGGTGGGCGGTGTCTACAATGCGGTGGCCGTCTCGGGGGTGAATGCCGGGCCGCAGGTTTTCATCGGCAAAGGCGCGGGTTCGGAGGCGACCGCATCCGCCGTCGTAGGCGATATCATCGAGGTGGCGAGGTGGCTCAAGAACGGGGGCGACTCGCGGATTCCCGCCGCCGCGTTCTTGCCGGATCAGCGCGCGCGTCTCGACATCCTGACTCCCCGGGAAATTTCGACGCGCTTCTACGTTCGCTTTGCCGCTTTAGACAAGCCGGGAGTATTGAGCCGTATCTCCGGTGTTTTCGGCGAACACGACATCAGCCTCGAAACCGTCGTCCAGAAGGGCCGCGCCGACGAAGACGGCTATGCCCGTCTGGTGCTGCTCACCCACAATGCGACGGAGGAGAACATGCAAAACGCACTCGAGGAAATTTCCCGCCTGGACGTCGTGCAGCCCGCTTATGCGCTCATTCGTGTGGAGTCGGACGGCATGGCTTTCATGTGACGAAGCAAACAAAGGCTCATCCTTGATGCAGAAAATCCTGATGGTTCTCGCGCGTGGCTTCGCCGACAGGCCGGTGGTGGACTTTGATGGTCAAACGCCTTTGCAAAGGGCGCAAACGCCTTCGCTGGATCGCCTGGCGGGTTCCGGGTATTCCGGTGTGTGGGCTCCCTTGTCCGGGGATGCGTATCCTTCGTTGGATGGGTTTCTTAAAAATTTTTTCGGCTTCTCCGGCGCGCTTTCTTCCGGCCTGATGCTGGCGGCAGCATCAGATATTTCCCCTGATGAGGGGGAAGCGGTCTTCCGGCTCAATTTCGTATGCCTGAAGCCGGGGGCCACGAGCGTCGTCATGCTTGACCCGACGGGCTTCGGCGTCACGGACGAGGAAAATCGCGAACTCCTCGTTTATCTGGAGCGCCACATGCCGCCCGATGAGGGTGAATCTTTCCGCTTCGAATCCCTGGGCGGCTGCGAGGCGCTTTTCTTTTATAAGCGTGCGGGTGCGCCGCTTTCGCAAGAATCTTTTCGTGGCTTCTCGCCCCCGTATGCGATTACCGGAAACCCCATCGGTGATCACATGCCGGTGGCGGAGGCGCCGCGGCGTTTCGTTCATTTCGTCAACGATTCCCAGATGGTGCTTTCCACCCATGCGGGTTTGAGGGAAAAAGCGCAAACCCGCATGTTTGCGGCGAACTCCGTATGGCTTTGGGGCGGCGGCCTCGTCCAAGAGGCAGCGCGAGTGTCGGAAAAAACGGGAGGCAGGGATGCTGCGCTGATCACGGACTCGCAACTCGCAAAGGGCTTTGCCAAACTAGGGGGTGCGGATGTATATGAGCCGGGGGAGGAAGTGTTCGCCACGGTGCGTGAGGCGCTTTCGCGGCATGATTTCGTCTGCCTGATAGAGGATGCGGACGACGTATCTCCCTGGCGCGAGCCTGAGGATAAAATCGAAACCATCGAGAGGTTCGACGCCGGGTTCATGTCGTCCCTGTTGCAAGAATTGAACGAGCCTTGTCGCATCTTCGTGGCGGTGGACTGTGAGTTCCGCGTGGAGTCCCAGGAGTGGGCCGCCGACGCGGTTCCGTTCGCCATGGCGGATTTCGATGGAGAGAATTTAACGCCGCCGAAGCGTCCGGGCGGATTGGCCGCTCTCTGGGAGATGATTCGCGGCGGTGAGGGCAAGCAAAAAAATCCGGCCCCCGGTTTTTCCGAAGAACTGGCCCGGAACGGACGCGTCTATTCGATCGACGCCGTGAGAAAACGATTGTTCAGCGGATGATGGGGACAGAATGAGCCTGGTCGTAAAGAAATTCGGGGGCACCTCGGTCGCGAACTTGGATAAAATTCGCGGCGTGGTGAAGCGGGTCTCGACGGCGAGAAGCTCCTGGGAGCGCATTATCATCGTGGTGAGCGCGATGGCCGGGGAAACGGACAAACTCATCCGGTTCGCGCATGCGCTTTCACCTCAGCCGGTGGGACGGGAGATGGATTTGCTGCTCACCTCAGGGGAGCGCATTGCGAGTTCGCTCCTGGCCATCGCTCTCGATGCGGTTGGAATCCCCGCCATTTCCTTGACGGGCGGGCAGGCGGGCATTCTGACGGAAGGCGCCCATACCCGCGCCCGCGTGCGCTCCATCCGCCCGGCGAGGATTCTCAAGGAGCTCGACGAGGGGAAAGTGGTCGTCGCCGCGGGCTTTCAGGGAGTCGATGAATTCGATGAGGAGACGACGCTGGGGCGTGGAGGTTCCGATCTCACCGCCGTGGCGTTGGCTGCCGCGCTTGAAGCGGATCGCTGTGAGATTTATACCGATGTGGACGGGGTGTATACGGCCGACCCGCGCCTTGTCCCCGACGCGAAGCGCATGGAGCAGATATCGTTCGAGGAGATGATGGAACTCGCGTCCCTGGGCGCGAAAGTGCTGCAGGCGCGCTCTGTGGATCTGGCGGCGAAATATGACCTTCCGCTCGTCGTCCGCTCCGCGTTTAATGAAGGAGAGGGAACGTTGATCATTCCAGAGTCGACGGGAATCGAATCCCCCGCCGTTCGCGGCGTGAGTTGTGATTCGAAGCAATCGAAACTTACGATTAGCGCCGTGCCGGACAGGCCCGGAATCGCCGCTGCTCTTTTCGGGCAGTTGGCCGAAAAATCCATCATGGTGGATATGATCGTCCAGAACGTGAGCGAAAATGGCTTGACCGACATTTCCATCACGGTCAACAGAGACATGGCTGGGCAAGCGGAGCAAATCATGGTGGAATCGAATGAATCCTTCGGCGGCGCCACCATCTCCCGCGATGACGACATCGCGAAAGTCTCCGTCGTTGGCGTGGGCATGAAGAGCCAGGCCGGCGTGGCGGCGCGCGTTTTCTCCGCCTTGGCGAGAAGCCGCATCAACATCATGATGATCTCGACTTCCGAGATTTCGATATCTGTCGTGGTTCGTCAGGCGGACTCCGAGAACTCGGTGCGCGTATTGCATAAGGAGTTTATCGGTTGAGCGACGCGTTGACGTTTCAGGAAGTAATTATGGGGCTGGAAAGGTTCTGGTCTCAAAAGGGATGCGTCATCCAGCAGCCATACGACATCGAGGTGGGCGCCGGCACCATGAACCCGGCCACTTTTCTGCGCGCCCTCGGCCCCGAACCCTGGAAGGTAGCCTACGTCGAACCCAGCAGACGGCCCACGGACGGCCGCTATGGGGAGAATCCGAACAGACTGCAGCACTACTATCAGTACCAGGTGATTTTGAAACCCTCGCCCATCAACGTGCAGGAGCAATACCTCGAAAGCCTCGTGAGTTTGGGAATCGACCCGCTCGAGCACGACATCCGCTTCGTCGAGGACGACTGGGAATCCCCGAACCTGGGCGCGTGGGGTCTGGGCTGGGAGGTCTGGCTCGACGGAATGGAGGTCACGCAGTTCACGTATTTCCAGCAGGCGGGCGGGCTGGACCTGGAGATGGTGTCCGCGGAATTGACCTACGGGCTTGAGCGCATCGCGATGTACCTACAAGGGGTGGAAAGTGTGTATGACCTCATC
>WTGD01000004.1 GCA_011523725.1 Nitrospinota bacterium | reverse complement strand
GCTCATTCGAGAATACGAATACCCCGAAGTCGGAACGGTAAAAGTCGTGGGCAATCCCATCCTAAACCGCACGGATAACGGAAACCCCGACCCCAAGCCCGCTCCCCTTCACGGGGGCGACACCGAAGACATTCTCCGTGATCTTCTCCTTTATACGGATGAGCAAATCCACGCGCTCATCGAATCAAAGGCCGTCATGACCGCAGGCTCGGAAGTATCCAAGAAATAAGCCGCACCCCGTCAAGTATTACGTAATCATCGAACTGAATACCGCTTTTCCCCTGTCCCATCGAAAACTCTCCGGTCGAAAGTCCAGAAAAAGCAGAATTTCATAAAATTTTGTCGATTCGGACTTGATTTCGTATTATTTTCGTTATATATTTCGCTTTATCTTTGCTACTCCACGACATAACCTGGAGAGATGCCATGCTTGCCAAAACCCAAGCAGCAGCTGTACTGGGCGTAGACGCCTATCCCGTCGAAGTGGAGGTCGACCTCGCCTCGGGCCTCCCCTATTACTCCACCGTCGGCCTGCCCGACGCCGCCGTCAAGGAGAGCAAGGACCGGATTCGCGCCGCCATCCTCAACACGGGCTTCATCTACCCGATGGGACGCATCACCGTCAGCCTCTCACCGGCGGACGTCCGCAAGGAGGGCAGCGCCTTCGACTTGCCCATTGCGCTCTCCTTGCTGCGTGCGAACGGGGTGTTTCACTCACGCTCTCAAATAGAGGATTCTCTACTCTTCCTTGGTGAGTTGGCACTGGATGGTTCTCTGCGCCCCATCCGGGGAGCACTCAACATCGCCGTTCTCGCTAAGAAGATGGGCAAACGCGGCCTCGTCCTCCCGGCCGAGAACGCGCCTGAGGCCGCCGTGGTCGATAAGTTGGAGGTCTATCCCGTGCATACGCTTCCCCAAGTAGTGGGATTCATCCGGGAGGAAATCGACATTCCCCCGGCGTGCTGCCTGAAAAACGGTATAGAAAAAAAAGAGGTTGAAAGAATCGATTTCTCGGACATCCGGGGACAACACCAGGCCAAACGCGCCGTGGAGGTTGCGGCGGCAGGCTCGCACAATTTGTTGATGATAGGCCCGCCCGGCAGCGGAAAAAGCATGCTGGCGAAAAGATTCCCCACCATATTGCCTCCTTTGTCTCTGGACGAAGCCATCGAGACCAGCCAAGTGTGGAGCGTGCTCGGCAAGCTCAAAAATCATAATTCCCTGATTCAGCAAAGACCCTTCCGCGCTCCGCATCACACAATCAGCGACGCAGGCCTGGTGGGCGGAGGCGCGATGCCGCTTCCCGGCGAGGCCTCCCTCGCGCACAACGGCGTATTGTTCCTCGATGAATTGCCTGAGTTTCAGAAAAACGTGCTCGAATCCCTCCGTGGCCCGCTTGAGGACGGGAAGATCACCATCAGCAGAGCGCAGGCGAGCCTCTCGTTTCCAGCGCGATTCATGCTCACCGCCGCGATGAACCCTTGTATTTGCGGATTGCGGTCGGAGGGTACATGCACCTGTACACCCAAGCAGGTGGCCCGTTACCGCTCACGCATCTCGGGGCCGATTCTGGATCGCATCGACATCCACATCAACGTGCCGAGAGTGCCCTGGAAAGAGCTCGCCGAAGACCCCGAGGGCGAGAGTTCCGCAACGATCGGAAGCCGCGTTCTCGCGGCACAGAATATTCAGAAAGCGCGCTTCAAGGACCACCCCGGCGTCTACGCCAACGCTCACATGGGGCCTGCCCTCATCAACGAGCACTGCAAGCTCGACGCCGAGGGCAGGCGCCTGCTCAAGCTGGCGGTGGAAAAACTGGGACTATCAGCGCGCGCTTATCACCGCGTGCTCAAAGTGGCGCGGACCATCGGCGATCTGGCCAGCCAGAGGGATATCGCCCCCCAGCATGTGGCGGAGGCGGTTCAGTACCGGCAACTGGACAGACAGATGTCCGTCTGATCCTTGCAACCGCTGCCTTGAGATTAACGCGCATTCGCCTTGTTTGCCTTTTCAAAAAAAGGCGCAGCCAATACATGCGCGTCCATTTTGGGCTATACTGGTTGCATCTACCACCATAGAGGTTTTCGGATATGGGGACTGAATACGCCTGGTTTCTCCCGTCGGCCAGGGCGGGTGACGGCCATAAAATCAACACCAAGGTTCCTGAGCGAAAACCCACCATCGAGTACCTTTCCCAGGTGGCGAGCGCCGCCGAGCGGGCCGGTTTCGTGAATCTTCTGGTGCCAACCGGCACCCACTGCCTGGACGCCTGGCTCGTGGCCGCGGGCGTGGCGCAGCATACTGATAGAATCAAATTTTGCGTGGCGTTCCGACCGGGTCTCACCAGCCCCGTATTCGCCGCCCAGACGGCGAGCACGTTCGACGCGTTCACCGGCGGACGCTTGACGCTCAACGTCGTCACCGGCTCAAGCCACGTGGAGCAGATGCGCTACGGCGACCACCTCGTGCACGATGAACGCTACGACAGGACGGAGGAGTTTCTGGAGATCGTCACCCGTATCTGGAGCGCCGATGCTCCCATGACCTACCAAGGGAAATATTTCGACATACGAGAAGCCGCCTTTTTCCCGATCCACGTCTCAAAACCCTGGCCACCCATCTATCTCGGCGGGAGTTCTGAGCCCGGCCGCCGGGTGGGAGCGAAATTCTCAGACGTGCACTTGATGTACGCCGTGGATGTGGAAACCATCGCCGAGGACGCGCTCGACATGAAGCGGCGCGCCGCGGAGGTCGGCCGCGAAGAGCAGATCAAATTCGGCATCCGGATGCACATCCTCTGCAGAGAGACAAAGGCCGAGGCAAAAAAAGCCGCACAAGCGCTCATCGAGGGGAGCGACATCTCGAACGTGCAGGTCTGGGCCGACTTGATGACCAAATCGGAGAGCACAGGCCAGACGCGCGTGAACGAACTGGCGAGAGGCGAATCGCTCTGGATCACCGACACCTTGTGGATGGGCGTGAACACGGTTCGCGCGGGCCCGGGCGCCTGCCTGGTGGGAACACCGGACATGATCGCCAAGGCGCTCAAGGAATACGTGGACGTGGGCGTTCACACGTTCATCCTCTCGGGTTGGCCGCACATCGAGGAAGTCGAGATATTCGGACGCGAGATAATGCCCCTGCTCGAGAACACGGAGCCCATCACCCTGGAACCTCCCATGCCCGCCCTCGCCGAATACGATTGATAATAGAACGCAACGGACTGGGGAAACCCTTGACGAACAGTTCTGCCGGTGTGCTTTGCGCCGAATCTCAAAAATGGATCGAAGTCGCCGAATCCCTGGGGCAGGAAAAATTCGCGCCGCGCACGAAGATGATCGACGAGGAATCGTGCTTTCCGGCAGAAAACTATCAGGACCCGGCCGACGCCGGTCTTCCCGCCCTCATGGTGCCCATGGAATCCGGCGGTAGCGATGGAAAAGCGGGGTCTATCGGCGCGTGCCTGTCACCGCGTGCTGAAGGTGGCGCGCACCATTAGCGCTCTGGCGAGCGAGAAAGATATCGCCCCTCAACACCTGGCCGAAGCGGTTCAGTACTGCCAACTCGACAGACAGATGCCCGTCTGATCCTCGAGGCCCCGCCTTGAGATTGACGCGCATCCGCCTTGTTTGTATTTTCAGAATCAGGCGAAGTGAATACACGTGTGATCATTTCGCGCTATACTGGATGTATCTCTCACCACTGAGGTTTTGGGGATATGGGAACCGAATACGCCTGGTTTCTCCCGTCGGCTAGGGCGGGTGACGGCCACAAAATCAACACGAGGGTGCCTGAACGAAAACCCACCATCGAGTACCTTTCCCAAGTTGCGAGCGCCGCCGAACGGGCCGGTTTCGTAAACCTTCTGGTGCCCACCGGCACCCACTGCATGGACGCCTGGCTCGTGGCCGCGGGCGTGGCCCAGCACACAGAGAAAATCAAGTTCTGCGTGGCGTTTCGCCCCGGCCTCACCAGCCCCGTATTCGCCGCCCAGACGGCGAGCACGCTCGACGCGCTCACAGGCGGGCGCCTCACGCTTAACGTGGTCACCGGATCGAGCCACGTGGAGCAGATGCGTTACGGCGACCACCTCGTGCACGATGAGCGCTACGACAGGACGGAGGAGTTTCTGGAGATCGTCACCCGCATCTGGAGCGCCGACGCCCCTATGACCTACAAGGGAACGTATTTCGACATACGCGAAGCCGCCTTTTTCCCGATCCACGTCTCCAAGCCCTGGCCGCCCATCTATCTCGGCGGAAGCTCGGAGCCCGGCCGCCGGGTGGGAGCGAAATTCTCAGACGTGCACATGATGTACGCCGTCGACGTAGGGACCATCGCCAAAGACGTGCTCGACATGAGGCGGCGCGCGGCAGAGTTCGGCCGTGAGGAGAAGATACAGTTCGGCGTGCGGATGCACATCCTTTGCCGGGAGACCAAAGCGGAGGCGAAACGAGCCGCGCAAGAGCTTATCGAGGGGAGCGACATCTCGAACGTACAGGCCTGGGCCGACATGAAGACCAGAACGGAGAGTACCGGCCAGACGCGCGTCAATGAACTGGCGAAGGGCGAGTCGCTGTGGATCACCGACACCTTGTGGATGGGTGTGAACACCGTCCGCGCCGGAGCGGGCGCCTCTCTGGTGGGAACGCCCGACATGATCGCCAAGGCGCTCAAGGAATACGTGGACGTGGGTGTTCACACGTTCATTCTCTCAGGTTGGCCGCACGTCGAAGAAGTGGAGATATTCGGACGCGAGATCATGCCGCTGCTCAAGGATACCGACCCCATCACCCTGGAAGAGCCGTTGCCCGCGCTCGCGGAATACGATTAAAGAGAGAAAAGCCGCGACCGTAACGGAAAGAGGAAATTTTTAATGAACAGTTCCACCGACGCGCTTGGCGCCGAATCCAAGAAGTGGGTCGACATTGCCGAATCACTGGCGCAGGAGAAGTTCGCCCCGCGTGCGAAGGAGATCGACGAAGAATCGCGCTTTCCGGTCGAGAACTATCAGGAATTGGCCGACGCCGGCCTCCTCTCCCTCATGGTGCCCAGGGAATTCGGCGGCATCGGCGCGGATTCGCTCACCTATGTCACCGTGCTCTCCAAAATTGCGAAAGGCTGCGCCTCTACCGGCCTCACATTCAACATGCACAGCGCCGTCGTGGATTTTCTGGGTCAAATCGCCTCGAAAGAACAGATGGAGCGCTATTTCTCCGAAGTGGTGAACGAAGGCGCTATCTTCGCCTCCATCACGAGCGAGCCCGGCAGTTCATTCCGCGACAAGTTGGCGGTGCGTACCTCCATCCGCGAGGACAACGGCCTATACCGCCTTCACGGAAAGAAACACTTCTGCTCCCTCTCCACCGGTGCGACGTATTACTTCACCTGGAGCTACCTGGACGGCGCGGAAACCCTGCAGGAAGGTCTTCTGAACGTGATGATCCCCTCGGCGAGAGAAAACATTGAAATTCTTGATGATTGGCACACCATCGGCATGCGGGGAACCGCGTCGAACTCCCTGATGTTCCACGACGTCGCCGTGAAACCGGATGAGATCATCGGGGAGCCGGGCAGCATCCTGGGCAAGGACATGAGCATGTGGTCCCTGGGCTATACCGCCGTCTACATCGGCATCGCGGAGGCGGCCTACCAGTTCACGGTGGATTACGTGAAGAAAACGAAATCGGGCATGGGGGTTCCTCTCGGAGAACTGGACCGCACGCAGCGCCAGATCGGCGAGATGGCCATGCTTTTAGAAAACGCCCGCCGCGCCGCCGAGAAACTGGGCGCGCTCCGAGGAAACCTCGGGAAGATGGAGCTGACCTTCATCCTCAACCAGGCGAAATACCTGGCGACCGAAGCCGCCAAGGAACTCGCCGAGCAGGGAATCCGCTTGTGCGGTGGTCGCGGGCTTCACCGCTCCTTGCCGCTGGAACGCCACTTAAGAGACGCGGTGGCGGGCATCGTCATGCCGCCCGCCAATGACCGCTGCCTCGAAACCATCGGGCAAATCGCGTTGGGCCGCGAAGCGAAGACGCTCGATTTTCAGTAGCGATTCACCTCACAAATCTCTTTCGTCCCAATAGTCTAAGCCAGCGAATACCTAGCTATGCGCATCCGCGAGGGTGGATTCCGCCCTACTCCCTCGTTCCCGCGTTACCCGCGCGCCGCGGGTCGCCGAAGGCGGTGAGGCGTCCGCCATCGCTCACCTCCACGGCGTGCACGCCGCCGAAGAAGTGATGGGGGTACGCATAGCGTGAAACATCAAAACCGCTCCGGCGCGCCGCATCTAGAGCCGCTCCATCCACCGCATCCTCGGCGTGCAGGGGACCTAAATCCAGGTGCATACGGGGAGCCTCTACCGCTTCTTGAAGGGTCATGTTCCGGTAAAACAGATTCAGAATGACCTGGGCCACCGCCGTGGGGATGCGATAGGAGCCGGGACTGCCAACACCCAAGCGCAATTTCTCCCCCTCGAAGACGAGGGTGGGGGCATAGCCCGCCACGGGTCGTCTTCCTGCGCCCAGGGAATTACCGCGTCCCGGGCGGGGATCCATCCAGTTCGTGTGGTTGTTCAAGAGGATGCCCGTGCCCCGCGGCGCGACGCCCGAACCCCAGTTCATTCCCAAAGTTTGCGTATGACAGACCACATTGCCTTGGGCGTCCACAACCGTGAAATGGGTGGTGGAACCCGGCTCCATGTCGTGGAGAAAAACGCCGGAAGCTCGCTCCTCATCTATCGCAGCGGCGGCATATTCCTTGCTCAACAGTCGCTGCACTGGCATGTCGTAATAGCAAGGGTCGCCATAGACCGAAAACCTGTCCCGAAATGCCGCCCGCATGGCGCGTGCGAGGGCCAGACCG
>WTGD01000198.1 GCA_011523725.1 Nitrospinota bacterium | reverse complement strand
CATCTGGGGCACGGACTGGCCGCATCCCGCCTGCAAGTTACCAATGCCGAACGACGGCGACTTGCTGGATCAACTGCTCGACTGGGCGCCGGATGAAAGCGTTCGTGAAAGAATACTCGTGGAAAATCCCCTGAAGCTGCTCGGGATCGAAAGATAGGAGAGAAAAATGGCGCGCAAGGCAACAAAAAAAATCGCATTCCTGGGTCTGGGCCGCATGGGCGGGCTGATGACGAAGCACCTGGTCGACGCAGGCTTCCCCGTCACGGGCTACGACCCCGCGCCTCAGGCCGTGGCGGCGGCCAAGAAAAACGGGGCCAAAACCGCCAGAACCGTCGCGGCGGCGGTCAAGGGCGCCGACGTGGTATGCAGCTCGCTCCCCTCGCCCGCTGTCGTGAGGGACGTCTACCTCGGTCCCAAGGGCGTGCTCGAAACGGCGCGCCGCGGCGCGGTCTGCTTTGAGCTTTCGACGAGCACCGTCAGCTTGGCGAAGGAGATCGCAGAAGCGGCGAAGAAAAAGGGAATCGCCTTTCTGGACGCGCCAGTGAGCGGGAGTATTCCGCACCTGGAACGCAAGGAAGTCGCCGCCATCGTGGGCGGGGACCAGGCCGCGCTCAAGGAACACCGCGACGTGCTCGACGCCTTCAGCAAATCCATCACTTACATGGGGAAATCCGGCAACGGCCTGATCATGAAACTGGTGACGAACCACATTTTGAACATCCACCACTCCGGCATGGCCGAGGGACTCGCCTTCGGCATGAAGGCGGGCCTCACGGCCCCCAGGATGATGAAATTCCTGCAAGGCAGCGTGATTCCCCTGCTCATCCACTACAAGGGCACGACGATGGCGGCGCGCGATTATTCCGACGTCATCGCGAACTTAGGGATAAGCTTCAAGGATTTGGGGCTCAGCATCAACGAGGCGAACGATCTGGGCGCTCCCGTCCCTCTGGGCGCCGCCGCGCGGCAGCAATACACCTCCGCCATGGCGCTGGGGCTCGAAGATGCGGACTTCAACGCCGTTTTCGAGTCGTTCCTGAACGCCATGGGCACGAGGCCGAAGAGAAAATGAATCTTATCGAGGCATAAGAATCGCCGAAATAGAAGGCGTGCAATGGCGCATTCGATTTCAGGAATCTGAAGATATGGCGCGCAAGGCAAAGAAAAAAATCGGGTTTCTGGGCCTGGGCCGCATGGGCGGGTTGATGGCGAAGCACCTCGTCGACGCAGGCTTCGACGTCACGGGCTACGACCCTGTTCCCAAAGCCCTCGCTGCTGCGAAGAAAAACGGCGTCAAAACCACAAGAACCGTCGCGGCGGCCGTCAAGAATGCAGACGTGGTGTGCAGTTCACTCCCCTCTCCCGCCGTTGTGCAAAACGTCTACTCAGGTCCCCAGGGCGTGCTCGAAACGGCGAGGCGCGGCGCGGTATGCTTCGAGCTTTCGACGAGCAGCGTCGCCCTCGCGAAAGAGATCGCCGCAGAGGCGAAAAAGAAGAGAATCGCTTTTCTGGACGCTCCCGTGCTCGGAAGCGTTCCGCACCTGGAGCAAAAGGGAGTCTCCGCCATCGTGGGCGGAGACCAGGCCGCGCTCAAGGAACACCGCGACGTGCTCGACGCCTTCAGCAAGTCGGTCACCTACATGGGGGAATCCGGCGACGGCCTGCTCATGAAGCTGGTGTCAAACCACATCGTCTTCATCCAGCACGCCGGCATGGCCGAGGGCCTGGCGTTCGGGGTGAAGGCGGGGCTGACGGCCCGGAAAATGATGAAATTCCTGCAAGGGAGCGTGATTCCGGACCTGATGCACTACAAAGGCCCGGATATGGCGGCGCGCGATTACTCCAATGTCATCGGGCACCTGGGGCTGAGCTACAAGGATATGGGTATCAGCGTCAACGAGGCGAACGATCTGGGCGTTCCCGTTCCCATTGGCGCCGCCGCGCGGCAGCAGCACACCTCCGCCATGGCGCTCGGCCTCGAACACGCGGACCTGAACGCCGTTTTCGAGGCTTTTCTGAACGCCACGGGAGTGAAGCCGAAGAGAAAGTTTTGATAGGGGCAGACGGAAATATACGCTCGCATCAGGTGACGCCCGGCCCGATATTAGGGGGTGCTTCTGTGTGTGCTGCCCATCAATTTACAGGATGGGCGTTTACGATCAGTAATAAATTTCAGGAGTGATGCGAAATGGCGAAAGTGGTTGCTTTTCTGGGCCTGGGCAACATGGGTTCGGGCATGTCGGAAAATCTGGTGAAGGCGGGTTTCGAGGTTCGAGGCTTCGACCCCGTTCCCGCCGCGCGCGAGCGGGCGGCCGCGGCGGGCCTCACGGTCTTCGAGACGGCGGCGGAAGCCGCCACGGGGGCGGAGGTCATCTGCAGTTCGGTGCCCGAAGTCGAACACGCGAGAGAAGCATACCTCGGCGAGACGGGCGCGCTCACCACGGCCACCGAAGGCGCGGTATGCTTCGACTTGTCGACCCTGACGGTCGAGGGCAGTCAGGAGTTGGCGTCGGAGGCGAAAAGCCGCGGCGTTCAGTTTCTGGACACCCCCGTGAGCGGGAGCGTGCCCCACGCGAAGGCGGGAACCCTCGCCATCATGGCGGGGGGCGATGAGGCATCGCTTGATGCCCACCGCGACGTTTTGGAGGCCTTCAGCGCCTCGATCCACTACTTCGGGCCGAACGGCGCGGGCCTCCAGATGAAGCTGGTGACGAACCACATCTTCGCGATCCACATCTCCGCCATCGCCGAGGCGCTCACCATGGGGACGAAGGGAGGCCTCGACCCCGAGCAGATGGTCGAGTTCCTGAAGGCGAGCGTGATTCCCAAAATTCTCGAATACAAGGCCTCGCCCATGATCGCCAAAGACTACACGCCCACCTTCACGGTGAACCTGATGCTCAAGGATCTGCGCATCATCGCGGCGATGGCCGACGGCGTCGGGACGCCGATTCCCCTGGGGACGATGGCGCGGCAGGTCTATATGGGCGCAGCGGCCCTGGGACACGGGGACGCGGACCAGAACGCCATACTGGAGTTTTTCGAAAAAGGCGCAGGCATGAACTAGTGCGCGGGGCGGACTTGCAATTCTTGAGTAATTTAGTTTAGTATTCGAAAGAATTATGGGCGTGCGATGCGCGCTCTTTCGCGCAGACGATTTACGCGATACGATTCTTTCATCCCATATCCCTTTTCAGCGAACGCTGGCAGCAAAGGAGATCGAGAAATGTCGAAAACAGGACGGGACCTGCTCGAGGCCGCGCGGGGCGATGTTCCTGAGATCACGGCGGAAGAAGTGAAGGACGCCGTCGATTCGGGCGCCGATGTGGCGCTCATCGACGTGCGCGAACCCGACGAGTTCCGGGGCGGCTACCTGCCGGGTGCGGAGCACGTGAGCCGCGGATTCCTCGAGCTCAAGATCGAACAGGTCGTTCCCGACAGGACGACGCCCATCGTCGCCTACTGCGCCGGCGGCGTGCGCTCGCTGCTCGCGGGACAGGTGCTCCAGTCCATGGGCTACCAGAACGTGAAATCCATGGCGGGCGGCTACGGGAAGTGGAAGGACCTGGGCTTCCCCGTCCAGGTGGACAAGCAGATGAGCGCCGAGCAGCTGAACCGCTACAGCCGCCACTTCCTGCTCTCCCAGATCGGAGAGAAGGGCCAGTCCAAGCTCCTGGACGCCAAGGTCGTCCTCATAGGCGCAGGCGGTCTGGGCTCTCCCACCGGGCTGTATCTGACGGCCATGGGCGTGGGCAACATCGGCATCGTGGACCTGGACGTCGTGGACATGAGCAACTTACAGCGCCAGATCGTCCACACGAACGACCGCGTAGGCACCTCCAAGGTCGAGAGCGCGGCGGCCACCCTCACCGCGTTGAACCCCGACGTGAACGTCATCGCGCATGAGGAAAGAATCAACCGCGACAACGCGCTCGATATTCTCAAGGACTACGACGTCATCGTGAACGGGGCGGACAACTTCCCGACGCGCTATCTCGTGAACGACGCGGCGGTCTTTCTCGGAAAACCCATCGTCGACGCCTCCATCTTCAAGTTCGAGGGTCAGGCCACCGTCTATCACCCAGGCCAAGGCGGCCCCTGCTACCGCTGCCTCTACCCCGAACCGCCGCCTCCCGGCATGGTGCCCTCCTGCCAGGACGCAGGTGTGCTGGGCGCGCTGTGCGGCACCATGGGCTCCATCCAGGCGACGGAGACGGCCAAGCTTATCGTGGGCTTCGGCGAACCGCTGATCGGAAAGCTGCTAATGTACGACGCGCTCAAGTCGCAGTTCCGGACGCTCAAGATCAGGCGCGATCCGGCCTGCCCCGTCTGCGGGGACAGCCCCTCCATCACCGAGCTCATCGACTACGAGTTCTTCTGCGGTCTCACGGAAGCGCCCGCCGCCGCTGCCGCCAACGGGCATTGATGGGAGAGATGCAGGCAGGTAAACGAATTTAGAGAAGCAACGAAAGACGAGCCAAAAGACACCCCCGGGGCGTGATGTTCCGGGGGTTTTTCTATGAAATCTCCTCAAGCTCCGTAGTGTCCACCACAGGCCGTATGGGGTAATGACCCCGCAGGAGTTCAGCGAGAAAACCCAAGTGCTCGGCGAGGGCGGACATGTGCGCGGCGGCGTATCGGGCCGAGAGCGCATCGGCCTGCTGCGCGAGGGCTTCGCGCGCATCAGTGGCGGGTTCATCCTGCGCGGCCAGGGCGTTGTAGGCGTCGAGCAGGGCGCGCACGTCATCGTGCGCATCCGCATATTCGGTTTTCAGCGCGTAGGGGCTTCTCAGGATGAGATGGACAGGGTTTTGCGTGTTCGATGACTGATCGAGCATGCAGCGGCTTCGTCTCTGGTCGTAGTTCTCGGGCATCGCGCCCTCCTCAACCGCCCCGGGCGTCGTGGAGCGATATTCCCTGCTCGCCACGGCCCCGGAATTCGTTGTAGAGCTTCATCACGGCCTGCTCGACGCGGTCGGGCTTCATCCACTCGGCATATATTCCTAATGGAATCTCGCGCGCGGCGCGCCTGGGCGGCATCCCTTTCTTGAAACGCTTGCGCGCTTCGCGGCGCACGAGCCGGAGGTAGCCCAGGGTTTTCTCGAGCGCGCTCTTATCGCCCGGCGGCCCGTGGCCCGGTACGACCGTCTCGACCGGGAAGGTTTTGAGTATCTTCTCCGCAATCCGTATCCACCCGCCCACGTGGGCGTCGAAGGTGGCGGGCGTCACGTAGTGAAAGCAGATGTCGCCGGTGAAGAGAACGCGTTCTTCGGGCAGGTAGACGATGGTGTCGCCCTTCGAATGCGCGTGTCCCAGGTGGTGGAGTTCCACGACGCGCTTGCCGAGGCGCAGCGTCATGCCGCCCTCATAAGTTACGTCGGGGAAGTGCTGTTTGAGTCTTTTGAGTTCGCCCGCGTATTCGGGATTAACGCCCCTGTAGTGCGCGAGGTCGAGGCCCGTTTCCACCATCCGCTCGCGCATGTAGCGGTGCGCGATGACGGGGATGTCCCGCCCGAACCAGACGAGCCCCAGGGTGTGATCCGCATGGTGATGCGTACAGACGATTTTGCGCACGGGCTTTCGGGTCACCCTGCGGATTGCCTCCTGAAACGCCTGCGTCATGGGCCGCACGTAGAGCGCGTCGACGACGAGCGCCTCATCGTCCCCCACGATGAGGCCTGCGTTCGAGACGTTCAGCCCGCCCGCCTGAATGTAGGCGTAAACGCCCCGGGCCACGCGCTGAAGCCCCGTCTTCCAGCTCGTGGGTACTTTCCGGGTTCCGGCCATGCGCACCTCCTTTTCAGGCGCATCATTCTACACGATGGGGGCGATTGACCACACGCCCCCGGACGGGCGACATTGGCCTAGAATATACGGACAAGTTTCAGCCGCTCATGCCAGGGGGAAGAAAATGCGCTTATCGTTCGATCACGTGCACATCATCTGCAGGGACCTGGAGGGGATGGTCGCCTATTTCGAAAAGATATTCGGCGGCGAGGTCATCTACCGCGAGGAGAATTTCCACGGCGCGCCCAACGCCGTCGTGCGCGTCGGGGAGGCCAGGCTTTTCCTGAGAGGCGTGCGGCCGGGCGAAAGCATCGGTGAGAACCACGCGGACGCCGTGATGGGTCTGGATCACTTCTCCTTCGCCGTGGACGACATCCACGGCCTCGCCGCCCAGATGAAGGCGGCGGGCGCAGACTTCATCCGCGACCCCTCCCCCTCGGGCATGGGCGGCAGAACGACGGCCTACATCCGGGGACCCGAAGACGTGCGGATAGAACTCTCCGAACGCGCGGGAGAAACCTACGGCGGGGGATGATACGCGCGCCAGGTCAAACAAAAACCCCCGGGCGTCAATCCCGGGGGGCCGAGTGTGTTCAAGCCTGAAAGCTATTTGTGGTCATACCTCGCGGGCAGGCCGTTCCCGTTGAACTCGACCTGATCGCTCGCGCGCAGGTCGCCCGCGATGAACTCGTCGATCATCATGTGCGAGACGGAATCGGGCACCTGCACGGGAGGGTGCTTCATCAGGTAGGCGCTCACCGGGTAGAGCGGCCCCGCCTCGCCCCTGTCGCGCGCGATGCGCGCGAGGCGAACCGCGTCGATGACGACGCCGCCCGAGTTGGGGGAATCCTCCACCGAGAGGCGCGCCTCGATTTCGAGCGGCACGCCGCCGAAGCCCTCCGCCTCGATCCTCAGAAAGCATATCTTGTTATCGTCCTGCCAAGGCACGTAGTCCGAAGGACCGATGTGGATGTCGTCCGAATCGAGAGGTTCGGGCAACTGGCTCTGGACGGCGTCCGTTTTCGAGATTTTCTTCGATTTCAGGCGCGAGCGCTCCAGCATGTTCAGGAAATCCGTGTTTCCGCCCGTGTTCAGCTGGTAGGTGCGCTTGAGCTTCACGCCCCTGTCCGCGCAGAGTCTGGCGAGCGTGCGGTGCAGGATGGTGGCGCCGAGCTGGGCCTTCACGTCGTCTCCCACCACGGGAATCCCCGCCTCGGTGAAGCGCGCCGCCCATTCGGGGTCCGAGACGATGAAGACCGGCATGCAGTTGATCAAGGAAACGCCCGCCGCGAGCGCGGCTTCCGCGTAATGG
>WTGD01000280.1 GCA_011523725.1 Nitrospinota bacterium | reverse complement strand
TTTTCTCCGGGTTGTTTCTTAAAAAACAGGAGAGCGTCACGTCGCGCATCGTGATAGGGGGCGTCCTGTCCGTAATCGGAGCGTTCGCCATTGCATGGGGGAAATGAGGAAAATTCGGGCGATCCGGTGCGCCCGCCTCTATTCCTCCACCCATTTCGAGGCGAGGGGCGTTCCTCCGCCCAAGACGATGCCTGCGTCCGAATCCACCCAGTCGGCATAGAAAAGAAGCGCGGCCTCATAGCTCTTGGAACGCGTGTTGCTCGCGCGCGTGTGGGTGATGACGAGGTGCGCGAGTTCGAGAGCCTTGGGCAGGCCTTTCTCCCAGATTTTGTGCGCCCCGTAGACGCCGTGCTGGATTTTCGCGCCGAACTCGGTGATTTTCGCGGGCGGCAAGCTGCTTCCCGTGGGTGGTCCTCCGGGGTTGGGCTCGGATTCGAGCGGTTTCGAGATGTCGTGTAGGACGCAGGAGGCGATGAGGAGGTCGCGGTCGACCTCGACCCCGTGAAGTTTCTCGACGAGGTCGGCCATGGCCACCGCGATGCTCGTGACGCCCTGAACATGGCCGATGAGCGTCATGTGTTTTTCGTCTTTGAGGTTTTTGGGAATATCCTCGAAACGCTCCCAAGCGGTTTCTGCGGCCAGATCGAGCCAGATATCGACGACTCCGTCGCGCAACTTGGGGTCTTCGATATGCTCCAGCTCGGGGAAAAGCGCTCGAATCTCGTCTGCATTCGTCTGAATCGCCATTTTTCTTCTCCAGTTTTTCCTTACGGGTCCGGGACTTCGATGCCGACGAGGGGACCGAACTGCTGGCCGCCGTAGCAGTCGCCGTCTTCCAGGTCGCAGGAGAACACGGGACGGGGAATGGATATCTTGATCGCGCGCGCGGCGTCGTGGTGGACGAGCAGCACATTTTCCTCCACCAGGTTATAGAGGCGGCAGAACACCTCCTTGGTGAGGACGTTCGATTCCACCACGCGCCGGTAGGTCTCTTCCTCGTCGAACATGACGTCGAAGGTGAGGTTGAAGGGTCCTGCGTTTTTCGAGCGGATGAGTTTAGCGAGTTCACCGAGCGTGGCCATCAGTTCGCCACCTCCATCATCTCGCTCGGGAACATCTCGTAGGGGTCGTCCGGGTAGACGACGTGGTTCAGGTTGAACCGGTATACGGGGCCTTTTTCGAGTTCCGCGGGCGTGAAGGGAAACGCCAGCGTCGATATGAGGCCGCCCCACTCTGGGATGGGGTAGTGGAGCGCGAAATGGGCCAGCGTGGCCGCCATCGTGCCCGCGGACACCTGATCTTCCGCCGTCACCTCGAAGAGTACGCCCACCTCGTGCGGAATCCGGCCCGCCTCGGGTTCGAGCGTCCCCATCACGGCGTCGCGCCCGAACACGCGGATGGTGAGTTGATAGGCGGGCGGCGTCGCGCGGTCGGGGAAGATTTCCTGAACGCGCGTCTCGAAGCCCTCTCTGATGCCGTCGAGCCAGGAATCGAGTTGCTTGAGGATCATGGGGTCGCGTACCCCGCCGATGATCACCGACTGGTAGCCGACGAGTTCCGCTCCTTCGAGCTTGATGGAATAACGCTCCGCCGTGTGGAACTCGGAACCCACAACGCGAACGGCGCGCTCGCTCTCCGCCGAGTAGGCCGAGCGGCTCGTGTCGAGGACACCCGCGGGCTCGGTGATACGATAAGGATCGGTGTTTTCATACAGGGTGTGGGAGGCCACGCTCTGCGGGGTGCAGTACATCTGCGGGTTGAGCGGTTCGACCACGAAATGATCGTCGCGGATCCAGGCGAAACAACCATCCGGCCGCGCCCGGTGCACAGCGCAGGCCGCGCCGCACTCGAGGATCTTGGCCGCATGCCAGGCGAGACCTCGGTCCGCGCCCATCCGCACGGGATGGCAGGCGAAGACCGAGGTGTCCGATGCCCTGCCGGTCAGCACCACGTCCGCTCCTTCGTCGATCGCACGGGCGATGGGTTCATCCCCCATCATGCCCACGATGTGCGCGCTTTTGTCGATAATTTCCTCATCGAGCGGGGGCGCCGGGTCGAGCGCCTGAATGCGGCCTTCCTTGTATCTTTTCTTGAGATACGCCTTGTCCTGTTCGCCACGAACCAGGGCGAGTTTGAAGCTCAGGCCCTCCTCGCGGGCGATTTCCAGACAAATGTCGCGCATCCACTCCAGCCCCGCGTCGCCGCCCCCCGTGCCGCATGAACCCACGATAACGGGAACGCCCAGGCTTTCGCGCCCCTGGAGCATGAGTTTCAAGTCGCGCTTGGTCGCCGATCGGGAGAAGTTCGGCTTTCCCGCGCCGAGAAAGGCCGGTCCGTTGTCCGTCGAGCCCCCGTCGCAGGCGATGACGTGGGGCTTCATGGACAACCCGCGCTCGAAAGAACTTTCGGGAAAACCCGAGCCGATGACGCCGCAAGGAGAAAGTACGCGCGCTTCCAAGGTGGGTTCACTCCATTTTGGTGAGATTCATACGCATCCTGCTCCTGAGGACACGCCCCGAGGCGGCCTTGTCGCCGGGTGCTGCCATGTCGATATAGCGAGTGCGTATCCTACACCGATTTTCTTGAGAGAGAAAGACAGAAGACGTATCCGGCGTCCGGTACTATTCCTCGTTCAATTTTCTGCGCACCGCGAGGAGAGCGGCGAGATTGCTTGTCATCACAGGCAGGTCGGGGTAGCGGGCCTCAATCTCCGGCAGGGCGTCTACGGCGGGCAGGTTCGTGCAGGAGACGAAAAGACAATCCGCTTTTTTGAGATTCTTGTGAGAGAGTTTCTCCTCCGCGAATCCAAGGATTTTATCCGCCCGCGTGTTGCCGATCTCAATGTTGTCCGTGATTCCCATGCCGTCTATTGAGAGGACCTCCATGCCGTCTTCCTCCAAAGACGCTCGTATGGGCCCGTTCAACTCATCGACGTAGGGTGTGAGCACCACGAGTTTCTTCGCGTTCATTTCGGCGAATTCACGCGCGAGCGACGAGAGAATGGTGGCCGTCTCGGCGCCCGTTTCTTCCTCGATTTGCGCTTTTATCTTCTGATCGTGCGCCTGTCCGAAGAGCGCGCCGCCCGAGGTGCAGCCGAAGACGCAGAAATGCGGCTCCACCGTCTTGAGCATCCGGTTCGCCTCGGGCAGGGATTCTTCGAGCATGCGGATCTCGGCCTTTTTCGTCGTCTCATCCAGGAACATGCGGGAGGTGGCGACGTAGACATTTTCGGGCAGGTTTCGGTGAAAATCCCGCTCCATCGTGGCGTTCGAGGAGGGAACGAGAAGGCCGACGCGGAACTGGGCTTCTTCTGTCGCGGTCATCGCAGACTCCAGAGCGGCGATAGGGTTCAGGAATTGTAGAGCAATTCGGGGGGCGCGCAAAACGGAATCGGGGGAGTCGTTGCGTCGGCGATGCGGATTGATTAGTGTGCGCGTCGCCTCGAATCCAAAGGTGTTGTAAAACTTGGGGTGCGATGCGCTATTGGACGTTAGCGGCGGCATCGCTTGAATGAATGGAAAAGGGGATTTTGTGGATTTTCAGCTCGAAGAATCGGACCGCCTGCTCCGGCAGACGGCGCGGGAGTTGGCCCTGAGGGAGTTCGCCGTCGATGCCTTCTCCTATGCGCGCACGGGCGAATACCCCAGACGCTCCATGAAGGTGCTGGCCGATCACGGCATGATGGGCATGACGGTGGCCGAACCCCACGGAGGGGGCCAGTCGATCTTCGAGGCCTGCCTGGTGATGGAGGCGGTCTCGCAGGTGTGTCCCCACAGCGGCGACGTGGTGCAGATGGGGAACATGGGGCCCATCCGCGTGATTGACGAGTTGGGCTCCGCCGAGCAGAAGGAGCGCTTTCTGCCCCCGATATGCCGCGGGGAGAAGATCATCTCCATCAGCATGACGGAGCCGGACGCCGGCTCGGCGGCCACGGATTTGCAGACCACGGCGGAATATGACGGCGAGAGCGTCCTCGTGAACGGCCAGAAGTGCTTCAGTTCGAGCGCCCCGCACGCGGACTTGTTCGTCGTCTACGTCCGTTTCGGCCCCAGGACGCGGGATTGCGGCGCCGTCGTGGTGGAGACGGGAACGCCGGGCTTCACGAAGGGAAAGACCGAACACTACATGAGCGGGGAGGCGCACTGCGCGCTTCATTTCGAGAACGCGCGTATCCCCAGGGAGAACGTGCTGGTGGATGAGGAGGGTTTTCGGGTCCTGATGCCCGTGTTCAACGTGGAGCGCCTCGGAAACGCCACGCGCTGTCTGGCCCTGGCGCAGGCGGCTTACGACATGACGGTCGCCCACACCAGTGAGAGGAGGCAGTTCGGCCGCCCCCTGTGTGAGTTTCAGGGCGTTCAGTGGATGGTGGCGGACATGCGGGTGAAGCTCGAGGCGGCGCGCCTGCTCCTCTACCGGGCGCTCTCGAACGCGCGCGCGGGCCTGCCCTCGGCCGTGGAGACGACGAGCGCCAAGCTCTACTGCAACGAGATGGCGCGCCAGGTGGCGGACGACGCCATTCAGCTTCACGGCGGCTACGGCTTTTCCACCGAGATGCCGCTCGAGTTCCTCTACCGCAAGATTCGCGGGTGGTCCATCGCGGGCGGTTCCACCGAGATGCTGAGAAACCGACTGGCCTCTCTGATCTACGAGCGTCCCTTCAGCCAGCGCCCGCCAAAGGCGTAACTTCACGCGATATGCGTTTTAGGGAATTTTCCTGATCATGCAGACCACAACCGCCGATAGCCTTGCGCGCCTCCTTTCGCCTGAGTCGGTAGCCGTCATCGGTGCGTCGGCGAATCTGGAGCAATTCAACGGCCGCGTGGTGAAGAATCTCCTGCGCCATGGTTTTGGAGGCAGAGTCTATCCCGTAAACCCCAAATACGAGGAAGTGGCCGGCGTGCGCTGCCGGCCGAGGCTCGATGCGCTCCCGGAGACGCCGGACGTCGCCTTCATCACCGTGGGAAGAGAGCGCGTGGCGGACGTTTTGGCCGAATGCTCCGGGGCGGGGGTGGGCGCGGCCATCATCTATACCGGCGGTTTTTCCGAGGCAGATGAGGCGGGCGCGCACCTGGAAGCCGAAATCCAGCGCATCGCCCGGGACGGGGGAGTCCGAGTCTGCGGGCCGAACACGGCGGGCGTGCACAATTTTCATCACAATTTTCACCTGGCGGGACTGATAGCGCTCGACGTGGAGGAGATGCTCCCGGGCGGCATCGGGGTGGTCTGCCAGAGCGGAAGCATTGGCGGCGCTTTGCTCTCGCGCGCGGCGCAGCGCGGGATCGGGTTCAGCCATCTCATCTCCTGCGGCAACGAGATGGATTTGGAGGTGTCTGATTATCTCGATTATCTCATTGACGACCCCCGCACCCGCGCCATCGCGGTATATCTCGAAGGGGTGCGCGACGGGGAGAAGTTCAAGAAAGTGCTCGAAAAGGCCCTGCGGCAGGAAAAGCCTCTGGTCGTTCTCAAGCTGGGTGAGGCGCGCGAGGGGGAGCGCGCGGCTCTGAGCCACACGGGGGCCCTGGTGGGGGAGGACAGGGTATATGAGGCGCTGTTCCGGAAGTGGAGCGTGGCGCGGGTGGATGACCTGGAAGCGCTTTTCGAGGTCGCCCACATGTTCTGCGTCTCGAAGCTCCCGGAAGGGGACAGAATGGGCGTCGTCACGACGACGGGCGGTGCGGGCGCCCTGATGGCCGATAAGTGCGGCGCGCTTGATTTGGAGGTCGCCGAGGTGGATGACGCGCTCCGTACCCGAATGAAGGAAAAACACCCCGCCTTCGGGCGGATAGAGAATCCGCTCGACACCACCATCGCCGATATTCACCTGTATTCTGATTTTCTCGAATCTTTTCTCGAAAGCGGCTGCTTCGACGTGGTGATCCCCATCGTGGGATCGAGCGCGCAGTTCGAGCCCGGGATGGGGGTCGAACCCATCGTGCGCTTGAAGCGGAAGAACCCCGGCGTTCCCATGCTGGCCTATTTCAATCCCCATGCGGAGGATGCGCACGGGCTCCTGGCGAGGGAGGGAATCGCCTCTTTTCAGTCCATCTCGGGATGCGCGCACGCGGCGGCGGCCCTGGTCCGGTATGCGAGAGTTCCGGGGAGGGGAAAAGAGGGCGCATCGCACACTGTTGCTGCGCCATCTCCCTCGATTGCAGAAAGGCTTTCTGCCGCAAGGTCCCTGAACGAGGCGCAATCCCTGGCGCTCGTCCGTGATTTCGGCTTGCCCGTTGTGGCGCATCGGTTCTGCCGTACGGGCGAGGAGGTTCGCCTTGCGGCGCGTGATTTGCGCTTTCCCCTCGTTTTGAAAGGGGTTTCTTCTGAAATTCAGCACAAGACGGAGCGGGGGCTGGTGAAAACGGGCCTCGGCGATGAGAAGGCTCTCGAAGGCGCACTCGCCGAGATTGCTGGACTGCGGGAGGCGTGCGAACTGGAGGGTTATCTGCTTCAGGAGCAGGTCGAGGGCGGTGTGGAATTCTTGCTCGGCGTGAAGAGGGACCCACAGTTCGGCCCTGTGGTGACGATTGGCCTCGGCGGCCCGGATGTGGAGCTACTCGACGACGTGAGCATGCGCGTCGCCCCGCTCACGCTCGATGACGCCTGCGAGATGATGGATGAACTCAAGTGCAAGAAGATATTCGAGGGTCACCGGCGGCGCGGGCCGCTCGATAAAGCAGCGTTCGCCGAGGCTGTCTGCCGCCTGGGAGACGCCGCTTTCGCCTATCGCGAGCATATCGAGGAGATGGATTTGAACCCCGTTTTCCTGTGTGAGAGGGGTGGGGGATGCCTGGTGGCCGATGCCCTCATCATCACCCGAAACGATACCTGATATGGGACTTTGTGGCCCGTCCAGAGGTTTGGGCAAAACCTTGCCGTAGGCAAAAAATCGCCGATTGACTTTGCATTCAACAAGATTTAGTGTTCTCCAGACCTTGGACCCACAAGGAATCAAAAGACATTTTTCGGCATTTTTCCGGCTTGTTTTGTAAGGACAGGGGTCTTTGAGCGCGCTTCTTGAAATCGAAGACTTGAGAACGCATTTTTTCACTTCCTCCGGCGTCGTCAAGGCGGTCAACGGCATCCCCTACGACGTGCAGGAAGGCGAGACGGGGGCGATAGTCGGCGAGTCGGGCTGCGGTAAGTCCG
>WTGD01000006.1 GCA_011523725.1 Nitrospinota bacterium | reverse complement strand
CTCGTCCCTACGCATCTTGTAGCTCAGGCGGCCCGGAAAGTTCTCGCTGAAGCGCAGCGCGACCGTGAACATGCTGCTGCCGTCGGGCTCGGCCGCCGCGCCGACGAACGTCGCCGTCCTGCCCGGCGCGCTGCATCTCGCCCCGGCATCTTCGATATGAAGACAGTTGTGTTCTCCAATAGTCCGAGCCGACCCGGTACGAGGACAATCGATCAGCCGGCTCTCATCCCCCCTGCACTCCACATTGTCCAGGTAGATCGGGCCGGTGCCTTCCCCGAAACGGCTGGGGTATCCAACAACGGCCGTGCCCCCCTGATACCCCAACTGGCGACACGCGACGGCTGCATCCCGATCGTCCCAACGATCGTGGCACACCGTCCCCCACCGTCCGTTGTGAAAGACTTCGACCCGCCCCTCGAGATATGAACTCCCGCCCACAAGGCGCAGGCTTCCCGGCGCCGAATCGTCCACAAGAACCGGCTCGTCCACTTGATCGGTCACCGTCACCCGCAGGTCCAGGTCGGTCTTGCCGCCTGGCCACACGCCGTCTGGCCGCAGGTCGGAGGCCGTCACGGTCACCTCGTACACGTTGTCCCGGTTCGCGTCCTCAGGGGTCTCGTAGTCCCGTCCCGTGACGAAGATCAGTCGCCTCCCCCCGAGCACCGCAAAGCGCCTCCTGTCCGCGCCGCCCGAGATGGAGAACAACACATGGTCGCCATTCGGGTCGCTTGCCGCCAAAGTGACCACGGCCGTCGTATTCTCCTCCACCTGCATCGTATTCTCTGTGGTGAATACGGGCGCACCGTTCTGCCCACTGCATATCACCCCGGCATCCTGGAGATGAAGACAGTTGTGGTTTCCAATAGTCCGGGCTCGCCCTCTACGAGGACAATCGATCAGCCAGCTCTCATCCCCGCTGCACTCCACATCGTCCAGATAGATCGGGCCGGTGCCTTCCCCGAAACGGCGAGGGGACATGACAACGGCCGTGCCCCCGTGATACCCCAGTTGGCGACACGCGACGGCTGCATCCCGATCGTCCCAAAGATCGCTGCACACCGTCCCCCACCGCCCGTTGTGAAAGACTTCGACCCGCCCTTCGAGATATGAACTCCCGCCCATCAGGCGCAGGCTTCCCGGCACCGATTGTTCCGCAGCATTCGTCTCGCCCACCGGCGCGGCAGCGAGCAGCAGGGGCGCAACGAACACGACCGCAAGCAGGGATGCCGCCGCGCGGCGGACGCGCGGGAAGCGAAAAAGACGAGAACGGACGCGGGTACCCCCCTGGTGCTGAGAGCCGGAACGCGCGGGCGGCGCCTCTCCGGTCAACGGCGCTTCATCCTCGCCTGCGGTGAGGGCCGGGGCGCCGGTTGCGGGGAAAGAATGACTGTTCATGACGGAGTCCTCCCTGGCCTTATCGTCAGGAAACATCTCTCGATGCGCTCGGGGAGCGAGGCGGAGGCTTCGTCCGCGCGCAACGCGCGCGAGCCGCCGCCTGGTCTTGGGGCTTGAGGTTTTTCTAGGCGTACCCGAATCAGGGCGCGGGAGAAATCGATGGCCACGGGAAGCGCCGGCTTTCGCACCCGGCATCTCGAGCCTCCTTCCAAGGAACCGCGCATATATTTATTGAACGATAAAATAATTATCGAATATAGGCGAGACGCCCCAGTTTGTCAATAATATTTGGCGCTTCTATGCAATAGCGCCCTGATTCCCGGGCGATCTTTTGTTTTATTCTTTCTCGTGATTCCCGTTCCTGACGCTTCCAGCAAGGTTCTTCCTGTTTTTCCGTCATGGGCTTTCCTCTCCTGAAAAAACCTCCCTGTCCTCCCTTGTCGGGGCTGTTGAAAAAGTCCCCGGAAGCAGCAATGGGTTTCCCGTAGGGGCGGACCTGCGTGTCCGCCCGGTTGTTGATGCGGACCTTGTTGAGGTTTTTCTCCCCTTTGGCGATCCAGCTCTCGATATCCGTTCGATATGTGAACTTCGCGTTTAGGGCGGACACGCAGGTCTGTGGGACAGCCCCGAGGAGGGGCTGTCACTACAAAAGACGCAAACGCTCACTTATCGGGCTTTTTCAACAACCCCTTGTCAGTCGAGTTCGACCTTGCGGGCCGATTCGGGATGCGGCGGAGGCGGCGGAAACAGCCCCGCGCATGCGCCCCGCTCCGAGTTGCTATATGATGAGGGCGACCCGGCCTCCAGCCCCGGAGGGCGAGAGTTCCACAAGAGCGCAGAGGGAGCGTGATGATCAACCAGCCGCAAACCAGTTTCCGCCGGATACTGGTCGCCAACCGGAGCGAAATCGCCATCCGCGTGTTTCGCGCCTCGGTCGAGCTCGGTATCGAGACGATAGCGATCTATTCACAAGAAGACCGCTTCGCGCTGCACCGCTTCAAGGCCGACGAGGCCTACCTGGTGGGCCGGGGGATGGGCCCGATCGAGGCCTATCTCAGCATCGAGGAGGTGATCCGCGTGGCGCGCGAGAACGCCGCCGACGCGATCCACCCCGGCTACGGCTTCCTGGCCGAGAACCCCGACTTCGCCGAGGCGTGCGCGAACGCGGGAATCGTCTTCGTCGGCCCCAAGCCTGAGATCATGCGCGCGCTCGGCAACAAGGTGGCGGCGCGCGAAATCGCGCAATCGGCCGGCGTCCCGGTGGTCCCGGCGACCGGCCCGCTCCCGCGCGATCCGGACGAGGCCGCGCGCCTCGCCCGGGAGGTCGGTTTTCCCGTCATGCTCAAGGCGAGCTGGGGCGGCGGCGGGCGCGGCATGCGCACGATCGAGAGCGAGGCCGAGTTCAATGATGAGGTCGAGGCCGCGCGGCGCGAGTCCCTGGCGGCGTTCGGGAACGACGAGGTCTATCTCGAAAAACTGATTCGCCGCGCGCGTCACGTCGAGGTCCAGATTCTCGGCGACAACCACGGCAACCTGGTGCACCTCCACGAGCGGGACTGCTCGGTGCAGCGGCGCAACCAGAAGATCGTCGAACAGGCGCCGGCGCATTATCTGGACGCTACGACCCGCGCGGCGATCCACGAGAGCGCGCTCAAGATCGGCCGCGCGGTGGATTACAACAACGCCGGCACCGTCGAGTTCCTCGTCGACGACGACGACGGCTCGTTCTATTTCATCGAAGTGAACCCGCGCATCCAGGTCGAACACACCGTCACCGAGGTGGTGACCGGCGTCGACCTCGTGAAGGCGCAAATCCGCATCGCCGACGGCGCCGCCATCGGCGCGCCCGAGAGCGGCATACCGGGCCAGGACGCGATTCGCGTGAACGGCCACGCCATGCAATGCCGGGTGACCACCGAGGACCCGGAGAACAACTTCATTCCGGATTACGGCGTGCTCACCAACTATCGCGGCGCCACGGGGTTCGGCATACGCCTGGACGGCGGCACCGCCTATTCGGGCGCGCGTATCACGCCGTTCTACGACTCGCTGCTGGAGAAGGTGACGGCCTGGGCGCCGACGTTCGATGAGGCGATCCGGCGGATGCGGCGGGCGATTGTCGAATTCCGCATCCGCGGCGTCGCCACCAACCTCGCCTTTCTGGATAACGTCATCGGCCATCCGCAGTTCATCGAAGGCGCCTGCACGACGCGCTTCGTGGATGAGACTTCGGAGCTTTTCAGCTTCGCCTACAGGCGGGACCGCGCGACCCGGCTGCTGCGCTATCTGGGGGAGGTGATCGTCAACGGAAACCCCGCCGTCGAAGGACGGCCCGAACCGCCGACGCGCCGGATTCCGAGCGCCCCGGAGGCGGCAGGCCATGAGGCGCCCGACGGCACGAAACAACTGCTCGATAAGCTCGGGCCTGAGGCTTTCGCGCAGTGGATGCTCGACCAGGATCGGGTGCTGATGACCGACACCACGTTCCGCGACGCGCACCAATCCCTGCTGGCGACGCGGGTGCGGAGCTACGACCTCATCAAGGTCGCGCCCGTCTATGCGCGGCGGCTGCCCCAGCTCTTCTCGGTCGAATGCTGGGGCGGCGCGACTTTCGACGTGGCGATGCGCTTCCTGAACGAATGCCCCTGGGCGTCGCTGGAGCGGCTGCGCGCCGCGATGCCCAACCTCCTCACCCAGATGCTGCTGCGCGCGTCGAACGGCGTCGGCTACACCACCTACCCCGACAACGTGGTGCGCTATTTCGTACAGCAATCCGCCGAGAACGGGATCGACATTTTCCGCATCTTCGACTCGCTCAACTGGGTCGAGAACATGCGCCCGGCGATGGACGCGGTGCTGGAGACCAACAAGCTCTGCGAGGCGGCGATCTGCTACACCGGCGACATCACCGACCCGGGCCTCACCAAGTACGACCTCAAGTACTACGTCGCGCTCGCCCGCGAACTCGAAGCCGCGGGCGCCCACATCCTGGGCCTCAAGGACATGGCGGGCCTGTGCAAGCCGGCGGCGGCCCGGACGCTCGTCGAGACGCTTAAAGAAGAGATCGGCATCCCCATCCACTTCCACACCCACGACACCAGCGGGATTTCCGCGGCCAGCGTGCTCGCCGCCGTGGAGGCCGGAGTGGACGCCGTGGACGCGGCGATGGATTCGATGAGCGGCCTCACCTCCCAGCCGAGCTTCGGCTCGATCACCGCGGCCCTGCGCCACTCCAGGCGCGACCCCGGGATCGACCCCGACACGGTGATGACGCTCTCCACCTACTGGGAGCAGGTACGCAACCAGTACCGCGCCTTCGAGAGCGAGTTCCGCGCCGGCACGTCGGATGTCTACAACCACGGGATTCCGGGCGGCCAGTACACCAATCTGCGCGAGCAGGCGCGGGCGCTGGGCATCGACAACCAGCGCTGGCCGGAGGTCTCACAAGCCTTTGCCGAGGTCAACCGCATGTTCGGCGACATCGTGAAGGTCACCCCTTCTTCGAAGGTGGTGGGCGACATGGCGCTGATGATGGTGACGGGCGGGCTGACGCCCGAAGACGTGGCCGACCCCGGGCGCGAGATCGCCTTTCCCGAATCGGTGGTCTCGCTGTTCGCGGGCGAGCTGGGGCAGCCGCACGGCGGCTTCCCGCGCGCCCTGCAGGAGAAGATTCTGAAAGACAGGGAGCCCATCACCGTGCGCCCCGGCTCGGTGCTGCCCGACGCCGACCTCGAAGCCTCCCGCGAGGAAGCCGAAGAGAAGGCCCAGCGCCCGATCAGCGACGCCGAGTTCGCCTCCTGGCTCATGTACCCGCAGGTTTTCACCGACTACGCCGCCGCGCGGCGCAAATACAGCGACGTCAGCGTGCTGCCGACGCCGGTTTTCTTCTACGGGATGGAGCCGGACGAGGAGGTCGCGGTCGACATCGAGCGCGGGCGCACCCTCTTCATCCGCTATCTCGCGCGCAGCGAGACCGACCAGAAGGGCGAATGCACGGTATTCTTCGAGTTGAACGGGCAGCCCCGGACGGTGCGCGTCGCCGACCGCGGCGCCGCCGCGGCGGTCACGGAACTGCCCAAGGCCGAGGAGGGCAACCCCGGCCACCTCGGCGCGCCGATGCCGGGGATGGTGACCAAGGTGTTCTTCGGCGAGGGCGAGGCGGTCAATGAGGGCGACGTGCTGGTGGCGATCGAGGCGATGAAGATGGAAACCGTCATCCGCGCCGAGCGGGACGGCGTCGTCCAGAGGGTCGTCGCGGCGGTCGGCACCACGGTCGACACCAAGGATCTGCTCATCGTCGTCGGCGACGCCTGACCCGCCGGGCCTACCGCAAAACCAACCCCCCTACCCCCCCTTGACAGGGGGGCAAGAAAAAGCAAAACCCCCTCTACCCGGGAGACGAAAAAAATCCCCCCGGCAAACGGGCAAATGCAAAGCCCCTCCACCCGGCGGGGCGTATCGCCTTTTTATACCCCCCTGACAAGGGGGGTAGGGGGGTTACGGCCGAGCCGAGCCGCGCTCACCTTGAAGGTAAGGCACAATCAACGAAAGAAGAAATTCACTCCCCCCTTGAGGGGGAGTCGGTGAGGTGAGGGGGGGTTCTTCCCCGAAACCGAACCGGTGGGGGGTAAAATGCGTTTTATCGCCATTCCGAATTATACCCCCCACCGAATCGCTTTCGGGCTTACGCCCTCAGCTCTTCGACTCCCCCTCAAGGGGGGAGTGAAATCAAAAGCGTGTGCGCAACTCAAAATTGCTTCCCGGGAGTTTTTCAACAGGCCCGAATGCGGCCCTTTCACATACCCTCGAATGCCGCCCGTAGCGCATCGTCATTCCGGCGAAAGCCGGAATCCATTTGCGGGTGCGGGTGAATGCACGGCGGCGTCTCATTCCCCGCCGATGCGCGGGAACCCTGATGAAAGGCAAAAGGCGTAAAATGGATTCCGGCTTTCGCCGGAATGACGGGCAAAAACCACACATTTCGCAGAGGGAATCCCCTCCCTAGCCCCCGTGCCTGTCCCTACGGGCGGCATTTCAACTGTTCGGCGAGACCAATCTCGCCTGCAGGGGCGGTTCGCGAACCGCCCCTACGAAGTCATTCTTCCATTCGTCAAGGGACGCATACGTGGGTTTGTTGAAAAACACCTCCCTTCCTCATCCTGAGTAGGCCCGCAAGGGCCGTATCGAGGGACGCTTGAAAACCAACCCCCCCTACCCCCCCTTGACAGGGGGGCAAGAAAAAGCAAAGCCCGACTACCCGGTGAGGGGATACCGCCTTTTTATGCCCCCCCTGAGAAGGAGGGCGTTGTTTCTTTTACCCCCCTGTCAAGGGGAATTATATACTAACTTACCCACGTAACGAGTAATCGCGGTTCTTCTGGTTCGTCGGATCTGAAAGAATATCAATCTCGCGCCTATGACGTCGAAGCATCTGTGTCATCCTTTGCTCAAGCCTCTCGTTATCCAGCTGTGTCCATTCGAGTTTCATGCGTTCCAGTTCTTCAAACATTCCGGTTCCCTTTCTGCGCGCAAGCGCACTTGTCGGGTTGACATTGTTCGCTTGGCTTTGTAGAAAGGGATTGTCGGTTCCCTTTCTGCAAAGCCAAGCCAGAATTGAGGGCGTTGTGAGCGCCCTCTTTTCTTATGCGCGAATCTCGAAATAATTTCAACAAACACACTGAAATCACTTGACAAATCCATCCCCCTAAGGTAAATTACTTCCTAAATTACGGGAGGTAATTACATGGCACAGAAGGCCCCTGGCAAGCAC
>WTGD01000247.1 GCA_011523725.1 Nitrospinota bacterium | reverse complement strand
GACGTATTCGGGCTGAACGTCGGGGTTCTCCGAGTCGTGAGCGATGACGCGCGAGAACGCCTCGTTCACGAAATCGACCACGCCGGGGGTGCTGCGGAAGTTCTCCTGAATATGCAGCACGCGGCCATTCGGGAGAGCCTTCATCTTCTCCCGCACTTCATGGTAGATGGCGATGTCCGCCCGGCGGAAGCGGTAGATGGATTGCTTGGGATCGCCCACCAGGAAAAGCCCGGCGTCATCCAACAGCACTTCGCGCCAGTCGGCGGCGTCTCCCTCGCCCGCGAGCAGGAATATCAACTCGACCTGCAGGGGATCGGTATCCTGAAACTCATCGACCAGAAAATGTTTGATGTCCTCGTGGATTCTCCCCCGCACGGATGCGTTTTCCCGGACGAGCTTCGCCGCCAGGAAGAGCATGTCCTGATAGGACAACAGCCCCGCCTCGCGCATTTCCCCCTCGAAGGACTCGGCGAAACCCCGGACGAGGGGAACCAGACCGGTGAGCATCTCATGGGCGATGAGCGCGGCGCTCTCTTGCAGGAACCGATCATATTCCCCCCGGAAGTGTTTCAGGTTTTCTCCGCCCTCCTCCTTCGAATCTCCCCAGTTCGCCGCCGAACCCACCCGCTTGTTCAGCTTGAAGCCCGGACTCCATAGCTCGCGCAGCAGTTCCGTTTGCGATAGCCCGGAGAGGCCCTCCAGCCAGCCTCTCGCTTCATCAATCTCTTGAAAGGCCTTGTCCGCCTGATCGCTGCAATGGGATTCGCCAAAGTCCGCCCAGGCACCGAACGCCTCTTCTATCTCCACATGGATTTCACCTGGAGAAGCGCCCCTGGCGCGGGGGAAATTCTCCCTGAGTTCCGGCAGGTCGAGCATGGCGTCGCGGATTTTCTCCAGATCGGTTGCCGAAAAGCCGATTTCCAGGAAATCGCGCAGCCGCGCATCCTCTCCGCCCAGCGCCCCCGCCAGCCAGTCGCGCCAGGCCGCGTCGCGCCGCGCCGCGTACTCGATTTCATCCACGTCGCCCAGGACGGGCCGAAACCCCGCTTCCACGGAGAATTCCTGCAGGATGTTGAGGGCAAAGCCGTGGATGGTGGAGATGCGCGCGGATTCGAGGTTCTCGAGCGCATCCTGCAGCCGCGCGCGCGCTTGTGCGTCTTGTTCTTCGAGCGCAGCCTCACGAATCCTGCGGCGAACCCTCTCTTTCAACTCCGCCGTCGCCTTTCGCGTGAAGGTGATGGCGGCTATCTCGTCGAGACGCGCGCCATCTGCGCGAATCAGGTGCAGGATTCTCTCCACGAGCAGGGTCGTCTTGCCCGTGCCTGCGCCCGCCTCGACGAGAACGGGGCCGCGCGTCCAGGTCGCGGCCTCGACCCTTTGCGCCTGATCGCGTGGCTGTGCGCTCATACGGCCTTCTCCCTGAGCGCCAGAAGCTCGCTTACTTCCGGCGTCCCCTCCTTTCGCTTCGCGCGCTCGGCCCTGTCGGGCCCGCAAAGGAGCTTGTAGTCGCAATATCGGCACGCATCATTCGAGGGCGTCGGGAAAAACCGCCCCTCACCGGCCGAGGCGAGAAAATAGTCCAAAAGCGCGTCCACGTCCGCCATGCGCCCTTCGATATCCTCACAGGAGCGCGCGCTTTCGACGACGCCCTCTTCTTCGGTCACGTAGACGTATGCGCCGCTCACCCGGGCGTCCTCCGGCAAGGCGTCCGCCCGCGCGCGCAGGTGCCGCGCGTAGAGATGAAGCTGCAGGCTCGCGCCGCCGTCCAGCACGTTCTTCCGGGCCGGAACCGAACTCCTGCTCCCCACGGTCTTGAAATCGACGACGCGGTATTCCCCCGCCCCGTTCCGCTCGAGCAGGTCCATCCGCCCGCTCAGGGCGAGCTCTCCCGCCTCCAGCGATATCCGCAAAGGCTCCGAACCCCGGCCGCCGAACCGCTCCTCCACGCTCACCGGAAGCCGGCCCGATCCGTCCGCGCGCATTTGCGCGACGTATCCCCGCAGGCGCCGGTAGAGCGCGTCTTCGAGCACCCCCCAGGGCAGCGCGGGCAGC
Organism: Nitrospinota bacterium; assembly: GCA_011523725.1. Classification (GTDB taxonomy): domain Bacteria; phylum UBA8248; class UBA8248; order UBA8248; family UBA8248; genus Bin107. The sequence continues at coordinate 5,224 of WTGD01000247.1, read as the reverse complement.
GGCGGTGACCCGGCCATATCCTCCTCCTCGCGCATCGCATCGCGAATCGCATCGCGCAGCGCGTCCTGTGCAGCCGCGTCATCGAGCGCGTGAAGCGGCCGGTTCTCATCTTTGAACCAGTCGTGGAAGAGTTCGAGAATCCGGTGCGTCAACTGTCCTCTCAGCAAGCCGTCCAGGGCGAAGGGCGGCGCAGGCTCCTCCCGCTTTTCCATGCGGGGATGCAGGCGGCCGTTCACGAAGCGATACGGACACACGAAGAATTTCTCCACCGAGGTGACTCCGTGCGGCCACGCGGGCGAATGAACTCTCGCCTCGATGATCTCCCGCAAATCGGGGGCGGCGAGCATCCCGTCGTGCTCGGTCAAAGCGCCCTCCCACCGATCGCTCAGGGCAGCCCGTCTTCTGAGAAAACCCGGAAAATCGTTCATGTAGGCGAGGCCGCCCGCCTCGGGCCGGTCGATCTGCTCCGCCATCCGGGCGAGATCGTACTCGCGCAGGTGAGCGGGATTCCTCGACATCGCCTCCGCATCCAACGACGCGGCGGCGGTGCGGCTGCGCGAGCGCGCGAAAAGCCCCCACGCACCGTCTCTCGCTTCCCCCAGGGCGTCCGCCAGGTAATGCAGGAACATGCTGGGAAAAGACGCCGCGCTCTCCCCGAAGCCTTCTTCCGCGCTCGTCGCCGTGAGGATGAGGCGCTCGCGCGCCGATTGGAGGATCGTCCACAACTGAAACCGCGCTTCGCTCTCCCTGGATTTCTTGAGCGGAAGCGCCATCTCTTCCCCCGGGAAGGCCGCCTGCGCCGCGCGGTTCAACTTCTCACGGGCCGAGTCGGGCAAAAGCGGGTCTTCGCTCCCCTGGGGCGGAAACAGGCCCTCGCCCAGCCCTGCGAGCACGACGGCGCCAAAGGAAAGCCCGCGCGCGCCCTGGATGGAGGAGAGGCTCGCCAGATGCCCTCCATCCGGATCGTTCCCGCGCAGGCTGGTTTTCTCGAGAAACCGCTCGCAAAGCTCGCAGAACTGCTCGCGCGTCATCTCGCCTGTAATCGCGTCCAAATCCGCCAGGGAAAAGACCAACGCCCTCACATCGGCCTGATGGGCCAAACCGCTCGTCATCTTCGAGAAGGCTTCCAGAGACGATTGAACGAACGAAGAGGGCGATCCGCGGTCCGGAATCATCATCAGGAAATGAAAGGCATCGATCATGCCCATGATGAGTGAACTCGCGGCGGGATATTCCTCGTCATCTTCCCTCACGTCTTCCAAAACGCCCTGGAACGCCGTGACCCAGGCATCGAGACCTCTCAGATAGGGCAGCCTCCTCGAGAAAAACTCCCATTGCGAAGCAAGGGTGGGATCGCCGACGCACTCTTCAGCCCCGTATTGCCGCGCCAGTTCCCCGAACATTCCCGAGCCGGTAAAGCCGCCCTCATCCAGAAAGCGCATCAACTCCGCGCGCGGGTAGTCCTCTACGGCCAGGCGAAGCATGAGGAGAAACAAGCGGGCCGTGGACGACTCCGACAACGGCTTTCTATCTTCCGCCCGGCAGGGAATCTCGAGGGTATGGAACGTCTCCTCGAACAGATCCTGATAGCCGCCCCGCTCGGTCATCAGGACGCATATCTCGTCATCGCCTTTGCAATCCTCTCTTGTCTGAAGCATCTCCCGGCAGGCCTCCCGGACTTCGCGGCCTCTCGTCGGCGCGGCCACGATGCGCAGGGCGCCCGCCGCCAGAGGCCCGGCTTGCACCTCATCGCGCGAGAAGAGCGCATCGGCCACCCCCGAGAGCGGCCTGGCCGCAAGCGGCCCGGCTTCTTCTCCTTGAAAACCCTGCCCCTCGAACCAGTCGATTAAAGATCGCGCGTGCGCGCACGCTGGCGCATCTGGTTGCGCGGGCACGAGGGCTTGCGCCGGCGCTTCGCGGCAGACGGCCGCCGCCAGCCTGCGCTGAAGCATGTTCATCTCGGCGAAGCCGTAAAGAAAAGTGGGAACGCGCGGCGGCTCGGCCTCCGCCCGTTCGCACGCCGCCAGGAAAAGCGAGGAGCGGTCGCAGAAGCCGCGCTCGCGCAAACAGCCATGGAAACGCTCGGCCAGAAGCGCCAGATCGCGGAGGCGCGCCGCATCGGGACCGGAGATTCTTTGGCTGAGTTCCCTTAAAACCTCGGGCGAGAGGTTCGCTTCGGCCAGGTCGGTCAACGTCGCCAAGAGGCTCTCGCCGTATCCCCTCGTATCAGGGTTGAAAAAGGCGAACTCCCCCCGCGCGTGTTCGAACGCTTCTTCCGCCAGCACTTCGGCGAGAGCCGGATGGGGTTGCCTGTATCCCGCCAGCGCGCGCTGCGGCTCGGCAATCTCGCGCGCCAGGTCGATCATGCTCAGCACCTCTACCCCGGCAAAGCCGCCCGCCCGCGCGAGCACGCCCTGGACGTGGTCGCGAAGCCGGTTCGAGATGACGACCACCCGCCTGTGCGCCAGCGGGTCTCCGCGGCTCAGGCCGCGCACGCGCGAAGCGAGGGATGATTCGAGATGATGGAAAGGAGCGGTGACAAGAATTTTTGAGGCCGACGCCATGAGGGAGTTCCATATCAGCGGCGGCGGGCGGTTCCGCCGGATGAAGCGAATCCGAAAGTTCGACTAGGTCGCGAGCACGCTCTCGCCGAACAGATCCTCCACCTCGAGCAGGCCGGGCGTGAGGCCCTGCGCGTGGGCGTAGGAGAGGAGCTTTTCGAGCGACGTGCGGTTCGCCTCCACCCCGTAGGGCCAGAAATCATCGCCGAAAATCTCGCGCGTCTCGTCCATCACCGAAGGCAGAAACGGGATCATGGCCGAGAGCGCGCCGTTGTCGCTCAGAAACTCCATCGTCTTCTCGCGCGCCTCGCACATGGCCCGGTAGATGGACTGGAGCGCCCAGGGGTTTTGCTCGTGAACGTCCTTGCGCAGCACGACGCAGTGCATCATGGGGTGGACGCCCGTTCGCTTGTAATAATCGATCTCGGCGGCCTTGTAGTCCGGGAAGAGGCGCTTCACGCTTGGTGCGCCCTTGGCGAAGCACTCCGGCACCTGGTGGATCAGGGCGCCGTCCACCTCGCCCGATTCGAGCATGTTCGAGACCGTCTGTCCGGGCTTCATGTAGCGGATGCGCGCGCCGGGCGGCATGGGAATCGGCACGCGCGGCTCGATGGCCGCCACCCAGTCCACCGAGCCCACGTCGAGGCCGTACTCTTCGGCGAGAATGCCGACGATCCACACCACCGCCGTCATCCCCCATTCGCGGATGGCGACCCGCTTGCCGTTCAGGTCGGCCACCGCGTCCACGCCCGCATCGGCGTTGGCGTAGACCATCGAATGCCGGAAGACGCGGCTCGGGAAGGCGGGCATCCCCACGAAAGGGCTGTTCCCCTCACCCAACATGAACATGTGCGCACCCATCGACATTTCAGACAGATCGAACTCCTGGTATCTGCACATGCGGAAGAATATCTCGGTGGGCGGCAGGGAGAGCACCCTGAGGTTCACCCCCTCCGGGCGAACCGCGCCCATCTTGAGGATGTTGGTGCGGTCGTAATCCCCAAACGCGGCGGTCAGTTCCAGATCCGGCATCTTTTCCCCTTTCGCGTCATGAATCCTGAAAGCGCATCATGTTTGTGGAACGAGCAAATGGTTTCTCATAGTTTGCTCCGCTCGGCAATGAGGCGCGCCCTCAGGCTCCTGAAAGCACCCGGTTGACCGCCCGCCTTCCGGTTCGCCCGGAGAAGAAGAGGAAACAAGAGATTAACGGGTTTATGTCAACGCGCTGGAGAAAATAGAGGGGGCATACGTTTCGCGGATGGAGTCCAGGACCGTTTCGGGGAGGTCGCGCAGGCACGGTCGAAGACTGCGCCCGAAATCCGCACCTGTCCGCTCTCAAGCCGACGTGCTTCGAAAAGTCTCGAAGGCAGTTACGCCGGTCTTCTCCATGGTCTTCATTCGAACTCTGAACGGGGTAGACCAGACTGGCGGATAATCGACCTCAGTGTGCCGGCGCGCAACTCTCCGTGATCCGGCACCGGTACGGTGATCGTGCCGTCGTCGTCGGCCTTCTGCATCACTACATGGCTGCCGTGTCGCCTCACCTCCACGAAACCATGCGATACGAGAATCCGGCAGACGTCCCGGCCGGAAAGAACGCGCAACCTAGCCAACGGCGACTTCTATACGGGTCACATAGACTTCGCTGCGCAGGCGTCTGTCGACTTCCCCGGCGGAAGCCGTCTCGAAGAACAAGGTGAGCGCTTCGGCCAGGTTGTCGCGCGCCTCGGACACGGTGTCTCCCTGGCTGGCGACATCCACTTCCGGGCACAGGGCGACGTATCCATCGCCCTCGCGTTCGACGATAGCGGTCAACTGTCTGTTCATGTCGTGTCTCCTTGTCTGAATTTCACATGATGATCCTTGTGACGGGAGATGCCAGGTGCGTTTCGACGACAAGAAATATTTTTCAGCTTATTTCTTCTTTCGCGTCATACATCCTGATAGCGCACGCTCATGATGATGGTGGAACGAGCAACAGGTTTCTCATAGTTTACTCCGCTCGGCAATGAGGCGAATGCTCAGGCTCCTGCAAACACCCGGTTGACCGCCCGCCGTATGGCGTGGCATGAAGGGGCAGGAAATCCGGGCATCCCACATCAACAACCGAAAAGGATGACGCTTGGCTGATAAAACAAGAGTGATCGTATGCGGATTCGGGCGCGTGGGGCGCGAATTCGCGAGACTCGTCCACGAGAAATCAGAACACATGCGGGCGGCTTACGGCCTCGAGGCGTCCATCGTCGGCATCGGCGAGTTGAGCGGGAGCCTCCACCACCCCGGCGGAATCGACCCCGCAGCAACCGCCGACGCTTTCGAGCGCGACGGCGGCTTCGCGGGCCATCCGAATCTGGAGGCGGACTGGCAGGGACTCGACCTCGTCCGCTCGGCGCAGGCCGACGTCCTCATCGAGACAACGCCCACCGAGGTCCAAACGGGCGAGCCCGCCTTGAGCCACATCCGCGAGGCGCTCGGGAGGGGTACCCACGTCGTGAGCGCGAACAAGGGACCCTTCATCCGCGCCTACCGGGAACTGACCGGGCTGGCGCGGGAGAAAAACGCGTCGCTGAAAATATCCGCCGCCGCGGCGGCCTCGCTTCCGACCATCGACGTGGCCGAGACCTGCCTCGCGGGGACCGAGACTCTCAAGCTTGAGGGCGTAC
>WTGD01000241.1 GCA_011523725.1 Nitrospinota bacterium | reverse complement strand
GACAGCCTCAACCGCTACCACGCGGAGAACAAGCACCTGTTCATGGCATTTGATCAGGAGACCATGCGCGAGATGGGACGGGTCGCGGCGAATCACGAAAAACGCGAACTCATTGAGGTCGCCTCCGCCTACGAATGCGCGCTCTTGCGGCTCCTCGCCCATACGCCCGGCCAAGCCTCATGGGTGAACGCCATCACCCACGCCATGGGGCACCTATCCGAGAAAATCAGCAAGCGCGACAAGGCAAGCTTTCTGGATGCGCTCGAAGAATACCGTGCGGGAAAAATCCCGCTGGACGAGCCGCTGGAAACCCTCAAGAGCCGGGCGGCGCGCCTGGGTTCCGAATACCTGGAGAAGCAGACGATCTTCGAGCCCTATCCGGGGGTGTTGGGGGTTAATCGCGACCAGCGCGGGAGCGATTGCTCCGATTGAGGGAGGGATTGCAGTTTCGTAGAGTTGCGTAGGGGCGGACCCCTGTGTCCGCCCGGTGGTTCTTCACGGTCGCGAATTATCTTGCCGGGCGATGAAAGACTCGGTATGTTGGCAAGACACGAGGGAGAATTTTGAAACAAATGCGACCCAAGATAAAAACGACATTAAGAAAGAAGATTCTCGGTAGCCTGCAAAAACAAGGCTACATTGTGAACTCCAGCCGTATTGAACTCCCTGAAAATCCGACCAAAGATGATCTTCGTCGATTGAACGAATTGGCCTGCCGAAAGAAACGTAACGAGGCGAACCCGCGTCTCGTTCGTTACGAAGATCGTTTACTGGAACGCATCGCCTCAGGCAGTGAAGTGGTTCCTGAAAAAATCGCTCCCAAGCTGGTTCTCGTCAAGAGTGGCAGCGAGAATGAACTTCTCTTCCGATATATATGTCTTCATTGGAGTATTCCGGTTTCTTCCGGTTATGGAAGGCGGCTCAGATTCCTCGTAGAAGATCAGAACAACAGGAAGCTCATAGGCCTGCTTGGTCTTGGCGACCCTGTTTACTCTCTCAGGGATCGGGATCAGTGGATAGGCTGGGATGCCGATACGAAAAAGGAGCGCCTCTACCACGTGATGGATGCGTTTGTGTTAGGCGCAGTCCCTCCATACAACAGCCTGTTGTGCGGAAAACTGGTCGCAATGCTCGCAACTTCAAATACAGTCCGCAAGGCATTCCGTGAACGATATGGAGGCCGTGAGGCTTTGATCAGCGGCGAAGTCCGCAAGCCCTACTTGGCTCTCATAACAACTACATCCGCGCTCGGGCGCTCATCTTTATACAACCGCATCCGCATCAATGGTTTCGATTTCTGGCGACGGATTGGCGCCACCAAAGGTTGGGGTGAATTCCATTTCTCGAACGGCGTCTACGCGGATATACGAGCCCATGCAGAGAAATGGTGCGCTCCCACCGCAAAGAAAGAATCATGGGGCAGCGGATTCCGCAACAGGCGCGAGGTTACTAGGAAAGTGTTGTCCCATTTAGACTTATCAACCAATTTGGGAAAACACGGTATCAAGCGCGAGATTTATGCCGCTCCTTTGGGCCGCGAAACATTGCACTTTTTACGCGGAGAGACGGAGCTTCCCCGGTTCTTCAACAAAACGGAACGGGATCTCTGGAGCGCTTTTCGTCAAAGATGGCTATTGCCGCGTGCCGAAAGATGTCCTGAGTTCAGAAACTTCGATCCTGAGTCATATCGAATATGGAAGTCCAATAAGCGAAGGGCGGGATAATGGCTGTGCCGCCAGCTGGTGCCAATGCTCCACGCCCATTCGCCGACTTGCCAGCAGGTTTAGTGGAAGAGGTGCTGGCCGGTGCTACCGAAGTTGGCGCGCACCTTCTTGATGACTTCACGCGCATGAAGCAGGATAAAACGAAGCTAAGGGAGAAATTGCAGGAAGAGAAACTAATCAGTCACGATTCCGATTTGCCCAGCCCGAATATACCGACGACTTGTGCTACGGATGGCTCATATGCCATTGAACGACTACTAGCGGCCGATCTAGTTGCCGCTGCCGCCGTGGCTATAGAAGGCCTCACTCCGCCCAGTGAAACGCGATATTGGGAATCTCCCCATCATCGAACTTATGTTCGAGCCGAAGTACATCATGAACATACGCCGACGGTGCTGAGAGCGGTGATGCTTGGACGTGAACTTGAACTTGCCGTCTCGGCGCCGCACGCTCTCGTGTTGCTCGATATGACCGTGGCGTTACCCGTCATTTACTTTAAGCAAGCTTTTAGCAGGGCATACGAGATAACCAAGGAATTGGGTAAAGATTCCATCGACTGCGTCAGAGAGTTTCGGGAAAATGGACTTGAGTTTCTCAAGCATTACCGAGACATATTGCAGTGTTCTCGATCAGACAAGGCTTACGTTGGATTGCCAAAATACGCGACGAGGCGAGAAATTGGTGAGAAAGCCGGTTGGCCTTCTTTCCATGATGATCGAGCGTTACTGACCATGCTCTTGAGACCCGGAGAATTTACACCGCCTGAGGCTATGCTCGATAGTGATTTTCACCTCCACACGCCGGGGGCGGACAATACGACGGCATCGATTGCCGGTGAAATTGTCAACTCCCTGAAAAATATAAAAGTAGTGTACTACCGACCTCATGGGTTTCTTCCGGCGCTCCGCGTTGAAATGGCTTCCGCCGCAGCCGACAACCCGCACCGGCTCGCGATGGTTCTAAGAGGGTTGAAAGAGCAATCGGTTGTGGCGTCTATGCTTGAGCCGTATCCGCTTTACATGGCCGACCGAATGGCCAAGTCGCTGGCGAGGGCGATTCCGGCGTTTCGACAAGTGGCGACGCAACGGATCAGCGCCGAATATGACGGGGACATAGGAGAAGTCTTCTTTGCAATGCACGGTTACCGCAGTGAAGGCGGTCGATAAGGAGTAATAGACCCATGGAAGACACTTCAGTTTCCAAGCAACTCGACGTAGTGGTTGCCCAGACAGAGCACCTCGGCGTCATTGGATCGCCCTCAAGCACGTCGGAGCTTGCAGTCGATGTCGTTGGAACCGCCGTGGACCGTAAGTTGGTCGGCGAACTCGCCATGTTCCCATTCCAACAGGATGGACTAGACCATTACGCACTCGGGCAGGTTACGGAAATTGTACTCAAGAATGTATGGCATGAAGACCCGACGATGCGGTCCTTGATTCGGCAACGCGGCAAAATCGACGCAGTCAGTGAACGGCAAGACACTCATATAGGAAAGATGAATATCAGCGCCGTGTTCAAACAGGCCGGCGGTTCTGTTGATTCAACTAATGGCGTGAGTTATGAGCCGAGTATCATGGGGACCGTCCCGTCCACGGGAACGGCGATACATCTGGTGAATGACGATGTGCTCGATACGGTCCTTCATCGATATCGTGAACACATTTTCTACCTTGGCCATGTATATGGTTCGACGCCGAAACTACCATTGTGGTTCAAGCATTTCGGTAGTGGCCCGGATGGGGCCGGTGAGGCGTATCATTTAGGCATATTCGGTAAGACCGGTAGCGGGAAAAGTGTGCTGGCGAAGATGGCGCTATGCGCTTACATGCGATACGAACAGATGGGCCTGCTCATTCTCGATCCGCAAGGTGAATTCGCAAAAGATTTCCAAGGCAGCGGAAGTGGCGAAATGCGCCTTCCTCTCAAGACCATCGCCGAGCAATTCAATAAACAGGTGGTAACGCTCTCGGTTCGAAATCTTGTGTTGGATCGCTGGGAATTGTTCCAGGAAATTTTATTCGAGAGTGATTTTTTCCAGCAACTCACTATGCCGAAGGGAGATAATCGACGCGATGCATGTGCAAAGCTGGCGGACGAGTTGAAGAAAAAGAAAGTGAAACTGAAAGACCTGAATGCACGTGCAGCATTTGATAGTGCTTGGGAGATACTAGGTGACGAGAATGTTCAACGGGTTTTTTATAGAACCCAAACGACTCGTGACCGGTTCGAATATGCCCGTGCCAACGCCAATCCTGATGAATTCTTTGAGCAACAGTGGCAACCCGTCACCGCTCTGTTCGATGAATCAAGGGATAGGGCAAGGACTGTAGAATCCGCACTAAATTGGCTGTTAAACTCTAATCCCCAAAATGGCGTGCGTCCTATTCTTGTGATTGATCTGTCCAAAGAACAGGCCCGCGGGCTGTTCTGGACGGATACGATCCAGTCTTTAGTAATCAAGCGTTTGCTGGATGGAATCACAACTACGGCCGAGAGACGGTTTCAGGATGACAATGAAACTGGGCTGAATACGTTGGTCTTGATAGATGAATCGCATCGTCTGGCGCCTCGGCATTTGCCGGAAAACGGCGATGCAATTGGTGGGGTGCGAAGTGTTCTTATCGATGCCGTCCGCACCACTCGAAAATATGGGTTGGGGTGGTTGTTCATCAGTCAGACGTTGAGTTCGTTGCACACAGAGATACTGCAACAACTACGAATCCATTTCTTTGGATTCGGGCTTTCCATGGGTCAGGAGTTCCAAGCGCTACGTCAACTTATCGGGGGAGACGAATCCGCTTTGCGTCTTTACGGGTTATTTCGTGATCCACACTCTTCTTTTGATGTAAGCAACAGGGAGTACTCATTTATGACGACGGGGCCTATTAGTCCGTTATCATTTGCAGGCACACCACTTTTCCTGAGCGCTTTTAATCAACTCGATCAATTCTTGACGGCGAACGGCTTGACGATCCCCCAAAGTCAGTGAACAGGGTGTCTAAACAAGGAAAGGGCATGGGCCAAGCCAGCTTCCCTCCCTAGTGGAATTGACACCGGAATGAAGATGCCCTCGAAAGAATAAGGGCGGCTCGCGAGCCGCCCGCTACGTCCTCACCATCTTTTCACCTTCTCACTCCCACGGTCAAATACGCAGGCTCTCCTCTTCGGAGAAGCAACGCGGGCGGACACATCGGTCCGTTCCTACATAACCAGACTGTCCGTCATTGCGCTTCAACGGCTTGAAGATATTCGCGTCCATGTAGATTCTCGGTTTCTTCACGAACATCCTCGAAATCGAGGTAAGGTTTGACTCCGACGACTTTTTTAGAAAGTTCATCCATGGAATGGAAAGATTCCCGCTCTTTGGCACTCCGGTCGATATAGACGATGGTGCTGATCATCTCCAGTTCGCCCGCAGTTTTGGAACCAAACTCTTGGACCACCGCAGTGATCTCTTGCTCGTATTCCGCCAGAAAATCCCGAGCGCGCTCTTTCAATTGATCGCCTTTGGTACCGAGTGAATACTCATAACCATACCCACCGGAAAAATGAACCAACGTACCCACAACCGCTTCCAGCGCCTCGGCATAGCTCAAATCATCCAGCACCCGGGAATCGAAAGGGCCGTAGGTATACAGCGTGAAGCGGTAGTCGAGCGGGACGCCTTTGAGTTCCTTCAAGAAATAAGCGAATTTCATCAGCGCGGTTCGACCGGCTTTTCCTTTGCTCTTTTCAACCAGGCTGCAAATCAGGCCCAGTCTGTTCCACACAGAATCATCCATTGTCGCTCCCCCTTTCTCTCAGCCTCCGATTGGCTTTCTCCCGATCTTCGGCCTTCACGTATAATCGAATCTGATGAATCGGCTTGATGCTGCTCACAACGGACGAAAAAGAAGAAAGCGGTTTTCGCTCGCGAGCGAGAGTTTCCGTGAAAACAGGAATATCGGAACTTCCCGTATTGTACCAGGATTTTTTCGCCGGAATCTCAGCGGCGAGCAGTTCGCCCAATTTCCCCCTCTGTTCTCTCAACTCTTCCTCGTCTTCGGGACCCGGGATTTCGAGGGTATGCCATATCTCCCGGTAATGATCCCGATCAAGAATGCGTCGCCCGTGTTCGCCGCCTCCGCCATTTTTCACAGCACCCAGCACCCGCCAATCGTCCCAATCGAGATATTCATCGAGACGCTCTTCAGTCGGCGACGGAAAGCACCCGCCGGGTAGAATTTCCTTGAGCGCTTCCTTGAGATGATGGTCGTAGGCGACGCGGGTTTTGTGGAAATAGACCTGGGTGAACATGAAATAGCGGGCGAGAATCAAGCCTTCCGCCGCGTGCAATCCGCCCTCGGACACCCCGAGGGCCGGACTCCCGCCTCGCACACCCGGAACCGCTTCGATCGTTTGGACAAGGCGCCGCCAATCGAATCGTCCGTAGTCGACTCCCGCATGATGAGAATCTCGAAGGAGATAATCCATCCGATCCGCATCCATCTGGCTCGTTACGAGACCACGCCAAAACAGCGCGCTTTCGGTGTCTGCGCTTCCTTCCAAAAGGACAGCGACATCGTCGGCGGTAAACCCGTAATTGTTATTCGCGCGATGACTGCCGATGACATCCGCAAAGCGATTGCGTATGACCGCTGCGGAATACTCTTCATGCGAATAAGGTTTTCCCGAGCCGGAATCCTCTTTGCTCGGGAAGATTTCTTCTCCGGCATGTGAAAACGGCGAGTGGCCGACATCATGAAGAAGCGCCGCCAGTCGAACCAGGGCGCGATGTCTTCCAAGGCCCTCGTCGTTATATCCGAACGTGCTTCTCAACAGTTCTCTGGAACGCTCCACGATGCCATCATAAAGCATCGTCGCCATGTGCATGACGCCGAGCGAGTGCTCGAAGCGCGTGTGCATCGCGCCGGGATAGACATAGTTCGTGAAGGCGAGTTGGCCGATGCGTCTCAGCCGCTGAAACGCAGGCTGGGAGATGATTTCCCTCTCCCACTCCGAAAGAGTAATGAAACCGTAAATCGGACACCTGAACTCGAAAGTCTTTTGACTCAAGAATTGCGCCGTTTCATCAGTTTTGGAGGGAGGCGGATTACAATTTTTCTTATTATATTCTAGTTTATATCGCTATTTGTTCAGTGTCAACGAAATGAATTTTCACTGAAACAATCGGTAAATAACGATAACAATCCTTCCCACGCATTTCCCCGCAATTGCCGTACTCCCTGAAACCCCGTATTCGGGTATCGTGCGCGCGGCGCGGGGAAACGATTTCTCCCGCACCACCTGGAATTGAAAGGAGAGGAGGCTTTTTCATGGAATCAAGCAGTGGAATGGGAATGGAGACGACGAACCTTCCTCTCTCGCTCGGAAATCTCCTGTCATCGATTGGTCAAGTCCTGCTTCTCGGGTTGGAATGGATTCTCACTCCTTGCCCGGGTTTCGCCGTCGCAGCCGGTGCAGGCGCGCTCAAGGATTCAGGAATGATGAGGAAAATAAAAATAATCATATTTTCCGTAAAATTCGATAAATTCACGGGGTTTTTCGATAAAT
>WTGD01000361.1 GCA_011523725.1 Nitrospinota bacterium | reverse complement strand
AACCGCTGGGACCGACCACGGCGACGCGCTGCCCCGGCTTGATCACGAGGTTGAAGTCGTTGATCAGGGGCGGGCGGCTCTTGTTGAAGCCGAAGGTGACGTTTCGCAGTTCGAGCTGGCCGGCAAGCTGGAGCCGGCCGTTGAACGTGGGGATGGACTCCGATTCCGGGCTCCGGCGGCTGAAGACGGGGTCTTCGTCGGTCTTGGAGATGTCCTCGAGGCGCTGCATATCGGTTTCGAGCGCCTGGCGGGTTTCGGCGAACTCCAGGAAGCGCCTGACGGGCGCCAGGAACATCTCCGCCAGGATGTAGAACCCGACCAGCGCCCCCAGGGTCATCTCTCCACTCATGACGAAACCGCCCCCGACCCCGAGAATCGCAGCACTTCGGAGCGCGTCGACCAGCCCCGGGAGCGAGGTGCTGACGGCGCCCAGCTCGGAATAGAGCTGGCGCGCGCGCAACTCGCGCGCCTGCTGACCGCTCCAGCGCGAAAAGAACCTGTCGTCCGCTCCCGTCATGCGCAGGTTGTCCGCATGACTCAGCATCTGCATGCCGAGGCCTATCAAGAGCCCCTGCTCGCGCCGCATCGCCTGGCTCCGAACGGCCCGGAGGGCGTTCAGGAAGTGGGCCGACATTCCGTGCAGGAGGGCCAGCGCGAGCACGATCAGCGTGAGGGGGACGTCGTAGGCGAACATCGCGATGAGCAGCACGGCGCTCATCGCCATGTCGATGATGAGCACGAGAAACTGATCCGCCAGATTCCTGGCGATCCTGTCGGTGGACGAGACCCGGTCGGTCAGATCGCCCGCCAGCCGGTGTTCGAAAAACTCCACCGGCAGCCGCAGCAGCCTTGAGATGCCGCGGCTGAAGCCGATCACCGATACCCGCACGGCGAGCCGCTTGAGGAAGCGGTGCTTGAGCAGGGAGAGGACGTATACCAGGACGCCGCCGCCGATCAGGGCGGTCACCAGTCCGCCCCAGGACCCGTGTTTTTCGATGACGTCGTCGACGAAAACGCCGAGCGTTGCGGGAATGATCAGCGTCAGCAACGTCAGCATGAGTCCGCAGGCGATCACCCCGGTAAGCAGGTTCCATGACCCGGCAAGCAGGGCGCCCAGTTGCCGGAACAGGTCGGGACGTTCGCCGCCGGGCTTGAAGTCGGGGCCGCGCTTGAAGCGAAGCGCGATGCCGCTGTAGTCCTTGTAGAACTCCTCGGCGGAAACCCTGCGCCGCCCGGTGGAAGGGTCGTTGAGATGGAAATAACGGCCGTCGAATCCGTCGAGGACGACGAAGTGGCTGAACTGCCAGAACAGGATCAAGGGCAGCTGCAGCTTTTTCAGTTGATCGGCGCGCACGCTGAGCCCGCTGCATTCGAGGCCGTAGTGCCTCGAGGTGCGCAGGATGCTCGCGGCGCTGCTGCCGTCCCGGCTCACCTCGCATTTTTCGCGCAATTCGGTTAGCGGCACCCATCGCCCGAAGTAGGCCAGCACGATGCCGAGACAGGCGGCGCCGCATTCCGACGCGTGCATCTGCAGCAGAACCGGCGTGGTCACCTTTTGTTTCGATACGTCCGAAGAGGCCTCCTCCCCGGCCCCCTTGGGGGTGCGCGGCGGCATCTTATGAGCGCCTCATCCGGAACAGCGCAATCGGAGATTGCCTGCCGAGCTCGATGACTATCCGGCATTTCCTGCCCGCCAGGGAACCCGGATCGACGCCTTCTTCGAGCGCGATATCGACGCGGTACAGGGACACCGGCGCCGCGGGCACGGACGCCGCCGGCCCCCCGGAGAAGGGCGCGGCGGAAATGGCCTTGATCTTTCCGCCGAGCGTGAGCGTTTCTCCATCCGCCGCGTCCGGCTCGATCACCACCGGCATCCCGGCCTCGATGCGTGGAGCGATACCGCTGTCGACCCAGACGAGGGCCCGCACGGACCGGCCGCCCCCGGGCGGGTTTTCGCGCTTCTCGACCACTACGCCGTCCACCGCGAGGCTGCGGGCCACGCTGCCGAAGATGAGCCATGCCGAGAGGATGCACAGCAAAACGGCGATGGCCGCGACGAGCAGGCGCTCCCGGGGCGTGGAAATCGTCAGCAGCCGGTCGAGTTGCTCGCGTTCTTCCTTCGCTTCGGCGACGATATTATGAAATGAGTCGAACGGATTGTTGAACACGATCCTGGAATAGCCTCCGCATAGCAGTCCATATGGGCCAAGAAAAACATCATACCCCTCGGTAAGATGAAACGAAATGATACAAAATCACAGGGCGGGGACTTTTTCAACGGCCTCAGGCGGACGCCCTGCGCGGCGGACGGACGGTCTTCTCCGGCCGGCAGGCCTCACTCGTCATTCCCGGCCCCCCTCGTTTCCAGACTTAGAGGTACCAATCCGGTGGCGTGGAATCAACCTGTGCCGGAATTTTCCGAGACCGGCGCCTGGCAGCCCAGCCCCTGGGAAATCTGGGCGTAACTGGTGAGAGGAAGCGCGCACATTCGTTCCCAGTCCGTTTTGTCGATGACCGTCTGGTTTATCAGATCGATCATTTCGTCGAATTTGCGGAGCGCGTCGCAATCCACCGCTCCAGGGTCCGTCGCCGCCCGGTGTCGAGGCCAGGCGTCGTTGCGGGCGTATCGCCAGAATTCGCTGTCATACCGGGAGCCGCAGGAATAGTGCCAACCGACGAACAGGCCGTAGCGCAGCATGTTGTTGATGAGAAACCGGTTGACCACCGGCGCGTCGCGCTCGAGGTATTCTACCGGACGATTCAGGCGCATGTGGAGAACCATCCCGACCTGCAACTGGGCGGACACGATCGCGGTTGCCTCGAGCGGCTCGATGAAGCTCGCCGCGTTGCCGATGCGCGCCACCGCGCCGTCGTAGATCCGGCGGTGGACGAAATTGGGAAACGGAATGACCGCGCGCTGCTCGAATTCCGGTACGCCGTCGGTTTCCAGGAAAGCGTCGAAATCCGCCTCCACTTCGGCGAGGCCGGATACCTCACTGTTGAAGATGTACCCGTAGGATGTGTGCACCGTGAGCGGAATGACGAATATCCAGCCGTGCGGACGCGCCACCGCGCGGGTGTAGGTATGCTGCAGGACCAGCCCGTCCCGCTCTTCTTCGACGATGGCCGGGCAGCGGCGGATGACGGCCGTATTCGTGGGGATGAAGGAAACGCCGATGTGCCGTTCGGGGTCGAGTTCCTTTGGGAACCCGCGGGCGTCGAAAACCAGATCGTAGCGCTCCGGCGGCAGGCCCTCGAATTCCACCTGCGCGCCGCCTTCCACCCTGGCGATTTTGAGCACCTTCGCGTCGATGCGGCGCGCGCGCGTGCTTTCGTGCAGCAGGTCCGTCAGATAGTCGGCGGACAAGTGATAGGCGTAGGACACTTGTGGCGGCGTGAAATAGTGGGTGAAGTCCTGATTGCGCCGGCCCCATCCCTCGAAAGCGACCCCGTACTTGCGCGTTCCTCTCAGGCGCTGCTGGATGGTTTCGTGAGGCAGATTCGTCAGTTCCTGCAAATGCTGGACCAGGCTCGGCCAGCTGCCTTCACCCACTCCGATGACCGGGGTGTGCGAGTCATATATGTGGTGCAGCTCGTGGTCATTCTCGGATAGAAGACGAGTGACGTTGGCGGCCGCAAGGGACCCTGCGGTTCCCCGCCCGACAACCGCGATCTTCCGTAAAGATTCAGCGCCCGGCCGTATCATCCCCCATCACTCTCGCAGGTGTCGCTCCAATCCCTTTGCGAAGTACTGAGTATAAATGGAAGTGCGGGTATGAGCCAGCATCGAATTTGAGGCATGATCTTCACCTTGTGGCCGAATCTATCAACCTCGCGGCCCACTTGATCGATGAAGGAGAGGCCGCGGCTTTGCCGAATGATGGAGGAACCGCGAGGCCGGGTCGGGCCCCTCACTCAGCGAGGAGACTCGATTTCGTGAACACGGCGTCGAGCTCGTAGCCGCGCTCGGCCAGGTTCTCGCGCCCGCCTTCCTCTCTGTCCACGAGGCAGATGACGTGCGCGACTTCCATGCCGAAGGCCAGGGCCGCGTCGATGGCCGTGAAGGTGGAGGCCGCGGTGGTCACCACGTCTTCGATGATGGCGGCCTTCATGCCGGGCCTCAGGTTCCCCGCCCCCTCGATGCGGTTCTGCATCCCGTGGCCCTTCTCGCCCTTCCGGATGATGAAGGCGGGAACGTCGCGGCCTTCGAGCGCCGCCGTCATCGAGACGGCCGTCACCATCGGGTCCGCGCCAAGGGTGGGGCCGCCCACGGCGTCGACGCCCTCTTTGATGCGCTCGAAGATCACCCGGCCCACGAGCCGCGCCCCCTCGCCGTGGAGCGTCACCTGGCGGCAGTCGACATAGAAATCGCTCACCCGGCCCGAGGCGAGCGTCACGGTTTTTTTCTCGTACGATTTTTCGAGCAGAAGCCCCCGCAGGGCTTCCAGGTCTGCTTCATAATTCATCATGGCGTCGTCTCTATGAATCGGTGGATGGTTCGGGCGCTCCTCCGGCGGCTCTGAGTTTCCGGTAGAGGTGGAGGGCCGCCTCCGCGAAGGCCTCGGGCACCATCAAGTGCACCGCGCCCAGGTTCGTGCGGCTGAAGGCGTAGACCGAGCCCGCCGAGTCGTAGCTCAGGTGCACGGGGATGCGCTCGGCCTCGAGCCTGCTCTTGAGGATAAGCGCCTCCATCTGCCCGCCCACGGTGGCGATGCGCTTGAGATCAGACGATCCCTTCACGCCCTCCGGCGTCCTGTCGCCCCACACGTTCTCACTCCTCACCGGGTTCCAGAAACCACCGCCCATGATCAAAGAAATTCGGCCGGGGCGCAAGGGCGGGGTGGGGCGCAGGATGATTTGTAGGGGCCGCATATATGCGGCCCTGTCTTTCGCCTTCACAATGCGGGTCGCATATATGCGACCCCTACAATCGTACTGACGATCCGGGCAACGCGCGGGCGGACACACGGGTCCGCCCCTACAGGATCGAACCGCAGGCGCCGAACGGCCTCACAGCCACGCGAACTTCACGGCGAACAGGAGCGCGACCCCGATCAGGGTTGGGGTACATTCGCCCAGGCGGCCTGCCATCAGTTTGATCAGGGCGTAGGTGATGACGCCCAGGCCGATGCCGTCGGCGATGGAGAACGTCAGCGGGATGGCGATGACGGTCATGACCGCGGCGGCCGATTCGGTGATGTCGCCCCAGTCCAGGTCCATGAGCGGGCGCGCCATCAGGCACGCCACGTAGAGAATGGCCGCCGCCGTCGCGTAGGGCGGAATCGAGCCTGCGAGCGGCGCGAAGAACAGGCAGGCGAGGAACAGTATGGACACGACGACCGCGCTCAGACCGGTGCGTCCGCCCGCGCCCGTCCCGGCGGCGCTCTCGATGTAGCTCGTGACGGGCGAGGTGCCGAGCAATGCGCCTCCCACCGTTCCCGCCGAGTCGGCGATCAGCGCGCGCTGGATGCGCGGGAGCCGTCCTTCCTCATCCAGGAGGTCCGCCTGGTGCGCGACGCCGATGAGCGTGCCCGTTGTGTCGAACAGGTCGACGAGCAGGAACGTGAGAATGACGGCGATCATGCTCACCTGCAGCGCGCCGGCGATGTCCAGCGCGAAGAGCGTCGGCGTCGGGTCGGGCGGCAGCGAGGCGATTCCCTTCCACTCGGAGACGCCGAAGATCAGACCGGCGGCGGCGACGGCCAGCATCCCGATGAGCGCGGCGCCCGGCACCCTGCGCGCGGCGAGCGCCACGATCAGGCAGAAGCCGACGAGGCACAGCAGCGGCGCGGGCGTCGTCAGATGGCCGACGGTGACCAGCGTCGCCTTGCTGCCCTGGATGATGCCGGCGTTCTTGAGCGCGATGATGCCCAGGAACAGCCCGATCCCGGCCGCAATGGCCAGCTTCAAGCCCTGCGGTATCGCCTCGACGACCCAGCGCCGCACCGGCAGTATGCTGATCGCCAGGAACAGCAAGCCGGAAACGAAGACCGCGCCCAGCGCGACCTCCCACTTGTGGCCGAGACCGAGCACGACGCTGAAGGCGAAGAAGGCGTTGAGCCCCATGCCCGGCGCCAGCGCGATGGGGTAGTTGGCATACAGTCCCATCAGCAGCGTGGCGAGCGCCGCCGAGAGGCAGGTGGCGACGAACACCGCATCGAACGGCATGCCGGCGCTGGAGAGGATTTGGGGATTGACGAAGGCGATATAGGCCATCGTCAGGAACGTCGTCGCGCCCGCCGTCACCTCCGTCCGTACGCTGGTGCCGCGCTGCGCCAGTCCGAAGAAGCGTTCAAGGGTAGCTGTCATGGGTTCCTCTCACGGGATTCCGGTGCGGGCGGTACCGGGTGTTATCTGTTGTTCGCGATTCAAGGTGACCTGCGATTCGAGATCGTGTCGCAGGGCGCATTCTATTACAGCGGTGATGATTTTTCGAGGGAGGGGGGCGGTTCGCCCTTTCCGTGGGTGTTGGTCATGTTCACCATTCCGGCATGCGCCGGAATGACGTGAGCAATCTCGATTGAAGTGGAGGGATTGCCGGGTTCTCGTAGGGACAGGCCTCCGTGCCTGTCCCTACGAGAAGATTCTGTCTTCGCAGGGGAGAACCTGTGTGTTCTCCCGTTTTGGTTGGGCAATCGGGCGGACACACGGGTCCCCGGACAGGCTCCTGCGCCTGTCCGGCTACGCAAGCCTTGTCAATGGGGAATTACTCCCCCCTTGAGGGGTCGGGCTTCCCCCTCGGGAAGCCCGATGAAAAGCCTCCTTTTTAAGGAGTAAAGGAGACGCCCCTCTCGACTGGAAAAGCAACCCCCCCTACCCCCCTTGTCGGGGTTGTTGAAAAAGTCCCCAATTGTCGGAATGATGGCGACGGGGCACCGCCTTGCCGAAGAGTGTGTAGGGGTCGCATATCATGCGACCCGGATTTTCATGCCTCCTGCGAACGGGCCGCATGATATGCGGCCCCTACAAACCCCTCTGCTTCTCTCCTGCACGGCTTTTTCAACAACCCCCTACTAGGCGGATACACGGGTCCGCCCCTACGATAACGATCAGAGGTTTCCTCGGCCCTTTCATTCCCGCTCCCGTCTGGTTTCCCCTTCCATGAAATGGTAGTTTGGTTCCGGTAACGGGAGGAGACGCCTTGCGCCGGAATTTATTCATCATCATGGCGGCGGCCCTGGGGCTGCTGGTCCACCCGGGGGGCCACGCCCTGGCCGGACCTGCGCGGGAGAACGCCGGGCATCGGCCCTCCCCTCCGCAAGCGGGAACGCCGGACGCGCCCAGGGAGGC
>WTGD01000285.1 GCA_011523725.1 Nitrospinota bacterium | reverse complement strand
GCTCTTCCGCCTTCGACCCGATATCCGGGTTGTCCGAAGCGATGTATTCGGTGGGTTTTAGAAATTCGGCCATTTCCTGGTGTTCGTTCATTGAAAAATCTCCCTGCTCATGAGGGGGCCTCAGCCCCCGTTCGACAGACTCCTGACCTCGGGAAGAATCTCCTCTCCCGCGAGGCGAAGCATATCCGTTTCCGCGACGTCGGGGATCGTAAAGAGAAAATGACGAACGCCCGCGTCGACGTATTCCATCATCTTATCCACGCATTCGGTGGGTGTGCCCGCGATTATACCCGTTTGAGGAATGGCCGCAAACCGCTTCTTTTCCGCCTCGATTCGCGCGCTGTCGTGGCTCGGCAGGAGAAGGCACATCAAGGAGCGTCTGAGCGCTTCGGGGTCGCGCCCCGCCTCCTCGCAGTTGGCGTCGATCTCTTCTTTTCGTTCGAGATAACGCTCCGGCGGCCACCAGCGCACGTTGAAGCCGTCCGCATACCTCGCCGCGACGCGAAGCACCTTTTTCCCCTCCCCGCCAATCCAAATCGGCGGCGATGGTTTCTGAACCGGCGGAGGATCGCAGACCGCACCCTTTATCGTGTAGTGCTCCCCCTTGAACGTGGGGAGAGACTCCGTCCACATCTTGCGGATGAGTTGGATGGCTTCCTCCATCTGGGCGATACGAACCGATGCCCTCGGGAAAGGAATGCCGTAGGCCTCATACTCCTCCTGCATCCAGCCCGCGCCGAGACCCAGATCGAGCCGCCCGCCGCTGATGTGGTCCAGCGTCGCGCCCATCTTCGCGAGCACCGAGGGGATGCGGTAGGAGTTGCTGAGAACGCTGGTTCCAATGCGAAGTTTCTTTGTCACCTGGGAGAGGGCGCTGAGCGCCGTCCATGTTTCGAGCAAGGGGATGGAGCCCGAACCGACGCCTTCCGACTCTCCCTCGTCTTCGAAGCCTGCGTCTTTCGCATAAGAGCTCGGGTCGAGCGTCAGAAAGTGATCGCAAAGCCATACCGAATCAAAACCCAGCCTCTCCGCCTCCTGGGCCACCGATTTCATGTCCTCGAAGTTGCCGACGGCGAGCCCCCGGATGGTCAGGGCCATGATTAAACCGAACTCGACACGGGAGTTCATCCAGAATCCTCCTCGTCTTCAGTGATGAAAAAATCAAACGGCCAGATACCGCGATTTCAGTTCCTCGTCCGCTTCGAGCTCGGCCACCGTGCCACCAAAGCGGACCCTGCCGTTGTCGATGATGTAGACCCGATCGGAGAGCCGGCAGGCGAAGCGGGTGTTTTGCTCCACCAGCAAAACGGCGATCCCCTCGTCCTGGAGCGTACCGATCATCTCGCCCACATCTTTCACGATGGCCGGCGCGAGGCCTTCCGAGGGTTCATCGAGCAGAACGAGCTTGGGCGTCCCCATCAACGCGCGGGCGATGGCGAGCATCTGCTGTTCGCCGCCGCTCAACTGATCTCCCTTGTGGGCTTTCAATTGCTCAAGCTTGGGGAAAAGACCATATATTCGCTCAAGAGTCCAGCCGCTTGCTCGCTCCAGCTTGAAGGCGCCGATTTCGAGATTCTCTTCCACGCTCAGACGGGAGAATATCCTCCTGTCCTCTGGCACGAACCCCAGGCCCTTTCTTGCAATCTGATGCGGCTTCAAGCGCTGCACCTCCTCGCCCAGCCAGCGCACGCTTCCCTCCCGAGGGGGCGTCAGCCCCATGATGGAGCGCAGCGTCGTCGTTTTTCCCGCGCCGTTCCTGCCGAGCAGGCTCACCACCTCCCCTTCGGCGATGGTCAAATCCACATCGAACAGGATATGGCTGTCCCCGTAGAACGTATTGATTTTCTCGACGGTGAGAATCAAACCTCTTCCCCCAGGTAGGCGAGGCGAACGAGGTCGTCGTTTCGAATCTCTTCGGGCGTTCCCTCGGCGATGATGCTTCCCTGGTGTAGGACGGATATGCGATCGGCGATCGAGAAAACCACGCTCATGTCATGCTCGGTGAAAACGACCGTTTTGTCGTGGGATATCTTCTTTACGAGATCGATCGTGCTCGATGTCTCTTCCATCGACATGCCCGCCGTCGGCTCATCGAGCAGGATCAACCGGGGTTCGAGCGCCAGCGTGATCCCGAGTTCGAGGTTTCTTCTCTCTCCGTGGCCCAGTTCCGTCGTCGAGTGATGCGCCTTGTGTTCGAGCTCCACCTCGCCGAGGATCGCGAGCGCTTCACCTTGTTCTTCGGTGTGCTTTTCGATGGGGGAGAACATATCGAGCGTCTTGCCCCGTCTCGCCAGAACGGCGATGCGGACGTTGTCCAGAACCGAAAGCCTGGGGAATATGTTCGTGATCTGAAAAGAACGGCCCACTCCTTTTCTCACCACCGCGTGCGGCGGAAAGCCGGTGATGTCCTCGCCCTCGAAGAAAACGCCGCCCGCCGTCGGCTCGAGCTTCCCGGAAATCAGATTGAAAAACGTGGTCTTCCCCGCCCCGTTGGGTCCGATGACGGCGCACAATTCACCTTTTGGAACCTGGAAGTCCACCTCGTTCACCGCCAGGAGCGAACCGAACTGCTTGCTGAGACCCCGGGTCTCAAGAACGGGCGTCGCCATGATCTCCGCCAATCGATAATCTGGATATCCACCCCTCGAAGAATCCCAGGATTCCGCCGGGGAGGAACAGGACCAGGAGCACCAGAATGCTGCCGACCACGATCCTCCAGTACTCCATGAAATTCAAAACCGTATCCCGGATGTACAAGAGCAGCCCCGCGCCGAAGGCGGGACCCAGGAATGAGTACATGCCGCCCAGGATCGTCATCAGAACGATCTCGCCCGATTGGGTCCAGTAAAGTAAATCCGGTGAAATGTAGCCCTGAAAAGTCGAGTAAAGGCCTCCGGCAAAACCGCCGAGAGTCCCGGCGATAATGAAGGCGTAGAGTTTGTACCTGTGCACGGGCAGGCCGATGAACTCCACGCGCTCTGGATTCTCCCGGATGGCCTGCAGCACCCTGCCGAAAGGGGAATTCGCTATCTTCCACGAGAGGAAGATGAGCCCCGCCACGATGACCAGCACGAAATAATAGAAGTTCGTGAACGATTCCAGAGAGATGCTGAACGCGCCCGGTATCCCGATTTCCGGCTTCGGTATGCCGAGCATCCCGTCGTCCCCGCCGGTGACGTCGCGCCAGTAGTAGGCGACGGTGTAGACAACTTGTGAGAACGCGAGCGTCAACATGGCGAAATAAAGCCCCGCCAGACGTACGCAAAATATACCCATGAACCAGGCGAGCAGCGCGCACGACGCGCCCGCCACCATCAATCCGGCCCACATGGAGGGATAGACGTTCTTCGTCAGCAGCGCGAAGGCATAGGCGCCGACGCCCAGGTACACCGCATGGCCCAGGGAGACGAGGCCGGTGTAGCCGATTAAAAAATTCAGGCTGATGGCGAGGAGACTCGCTATCAGAATTTCCGTGCAAAGCTGAATATAATAATCGTTTTGAACGAGGACTGGCGCGAGAACGGCCAGGACGAGCAGGGCCGTGACGCCGAGGCGCCCGGAGATGCGCTCCGTGAGACGGCTTAAGAAAAATTTTCCACTCGATGCACTACTCATATTCTTTTTACGCCCCTATATCGTCGTCTCGCCGAACAGGCCGCGGGGTCTCAGGATCAAGATCGGCAGCACGAGGGCGTAGATGAAAATCATTGCGAAATTCTCGAGAATCTCGATGCCGAACGCCTTGAGCATTCCGATGAGCACCGCCCCCACGAACGCGCCCAGATAACTCCCCATCCCGCCGATGATTACGACGATGAACGATTCGATGATGATCTCCACCCCCATACCGGGTTCCACGCTCCTCATGGGCGCGGCCAGAATGCCGCCCAGGCTCGCGAGCCAGGCGCCCAGGGCGAATACGCCGGTGAACACCCGGTTCACGTTCACCCCCAGGGCGTCGAGCATCTCGCTGTCCGTGGCGGCGGCGCGGATGAGTTTCCCGAAGTTCGTCCGGTGCAGGATGAACCACAAGAATACGCCCAGCAGCGGGCCGATAGCGATGATGAACAGGAAATAGACGGGATAACTGAAATCCCCGATGGAGATCCGCCCTTCGAACAGCGCGGGGATGGGAACGGACTTGTAGTCCCGGCCCCAGATCAGCAGAACCAGATCATCGAGAATGAGCGTGAAACCGTAGGTCAGGAGCAGGGTGTAGAGTCTCTCCCGGCCATAGAGGGGGCGTAGGCAAAACGCCTCGATGATGGTCCCGAACCCCGCCACCACGAGGGGTGCGAAGAGCAGGCCCACCCAGAACCAGCTCGGGTTCTTGATGACGGAACTCGAGAAAATCAGAAAAGCGCCCAGCATGTAGAACGAGCCATGGGCCAGGTTCAGGACGCCCAGCACGCCGAGGAGAATCGTCAGGCCCGATGCGATCAGGAAGAGAACCATCGCGTTGGCCAACCCGTTCAGAAATTGGGTCAACCAAAAACTGACGTCCAATTCCATGCGCCCGGGCCTCCCGAAAAAGATGAAGCGACGCCCCGGGAAATCCCCGGGGCGCCTGTGGCTTCACGCGTGATGATTACTTCCGGCAGCCCTGGCCCGTATTCTCGTCGGGGTGAGAACCCTCGACGGGAGATATCACCTGAATGTTCGAGAGGATCGGAAATGGATATTTCTTGCTTTTGGAAATCACGCCCCAGAAGCTCGACTGCCAGCCCTGGTGATCGGAGGGACGCATGATGATCCACCCTTCGGGCGCGTTGAAGGCGACGCCGCCCATGGCGTCAATCGCCTTCTCCTTGTCCACGGCGCCCGCGCGGCGGATGGACTCCGCAATCACCTGGACGGTCGAATACGCCTCACCAGCCATCATGTCCGGATAGACGTTGTACGCCTTGCGGAAGTTGTCCACGAAGCGCTTGTTGTTCGCAGAAACCGGATAGTTGTGCAGATAGCGCGAACTCGCCCAGTGGCCAAACGGCGCCTGATCGCCGAGTGCCTTGAGCAACACGTGGTTGCCGCCGAAATCGGTAAAAATCTTCACCTTCTCATACATGCCGAACGAGCGGGCCTGCTTCATGAACTTGATGAGGTCCGCCCCGAACAGGCCGACGTAGATGGCATCGGGCTTCGCTTTCTGCATCTTGTTGATGTAGGCGGAATAATCGTTCTCGCCCAGCTTCGGCCAGGCCGCATAGGGGCGTTTCGCGCCCGGGTCGCGTTCTTTGAGATAGTTCCAGAACTGCCGGACGACGGAGCGGCCGTATGAGAAATCAGAAGATATCGTCGCCCACTTCTTTAAGCCCAGCCGGTGGGCGATGACGGCGCCCGCGCGGGAGGTCTGCTGCGCGCTGCTGCCCACGCGCCAGGTGTAGCGGCTGCAGAATTTCGTGTTGATCTCCTCGGTCGCCGCCCAGGGGAAGTTCATCGTCTTGAGCTTTTTCGATTCCTGCAGGACGGCGATGGCCGCACCGCCGTGGAGAGGACCGAGCAGGGCGAACACCTTATCGCGCAGGATCAGCCGCCTCGCCGTGCGCACCGAACTCGCCGGGTTGGTCTCAGAGTCGCGGATCAGCGCCTCGAACTTGTGGCCCAGAACGCCGCCCGCGTCGTTGATTTCCTTGACGGCCAGGTTGATGCCCTGGCTCGTCCTTTTCCCCACGATGGAATACAGGCCCGTGAGCGGCGAGAGAACGCCTATCTTGATGGTTTTCGCCGCAAACGAAACAGATGCGCCGGATGAAATAATCGCCAGCGACATGACAGCGGCGATGAACGCTTTTTTTCTGAAACCTGACATAAGAAGCCTCCCTTCTGGGTGGACACATACGGCTCCGAACATCCAGAATCAGATCCGTCCCGGATCGAAAACTGGACGCCAGAACAAATTTGTTTTCACAGTAAAAAGCAGGTTAGATTAGCCTCGATTCAGGGTCAAGAGCCGTTTTTTTCGCTTAGAGCCCCTTATCATGTGCCTATACCAAAACGCCGCGAATGTCCTGCTTCCATCCGAATGAACTGCAAAGCGACGACCGATGTGCGCCTTCTATCTATAGAGAGGAAGGAGCAGAGGCGGACGCCTTCTCGAGCGCTCTTTTCTTTACTCTCCACTCGAGAAAGAACGGCCAGGCGAAAGAGATCACCGACAGGCACAGGAAAAACAGACACCAGGGAGAAGTGAAGAATATCGAAATGTCGCCCTTCGATGCGGCGAGCGCAACCCGCATGTGCTCCTCGAGCTGACGCCCCAGCACGAGCGCGAGCAGCATGGGAACGACCGGAATATCGAGCCATTTGAAGGAAAGCGCCACGAGGCCGAAGAAGAACATGACGTAAATGTCGAAGAAGGAATTCCTCAGCGCATACGTTCCCAGAACGCACAATGCGACGATGATCGGCAAAAGCAGCGAACGGGGGATGGAAAGCAGTTTCACGATGACCCGAAGCCCCAGGAACGCGACCGTCGCCGTACTGCAGATCGCGATGAAATACGAGAAAAGCACGGAAAACGCGAAGGGGCCCTGCTCCACGAAAAGCAGCGGCCCCGGCGCCATGCCGTGCACCAGCAGGGCGCCGATGAGGATGGCGGTTATCGGGTCGCCCGGAATCCCCAGCGTCATCATGGGAATAAGCGCCCCGCCCGCGATGGAGCTGTTCGCCGATTCGGGCGCGGCCACTCCCTCCACGCAGCCCTTCCCGAATTGCTCGGGTTCCTTGTTGACCTTCTGGGCGTAGTCGTAGCTCACGAAAACGGCTATCGGGCCACCCGCGCCGGGAAGAATACCGACGAATGTGCCCACCATGGAGCCGATGGCCACCGGAAGACGGATTTTCTTGATGTCCGCCCAGCTGGGAAACACGCGACCGAACCGCGATGCGACAGAGCGGATGTTCCCCTCCGCCAGATTCGCCACTATCTCCGGAATGGCGAACAGGCCCACGAGCGCAGGGATGAAGTGGATTCCCGCGAGCATGTTCACGTCCCCGAAGGTGAAACGCGCCGTGCCCACGAGCGGATCCATCCCCACCGTGACGATCATGAGGCCCAGGAAAGTGGACAACAGGCCCTTCACGAGCGATTTCGCCGCAAAGGCGGATATGACGGACATGCCGAAAAAGACCAGCCCGAACAGGTCGGCCGCCCGGAACTGGAGAGCCACTTTCGTAAGTTGGGGAGCAATCAGCAGCAGGCAGAAGAAACTGAAAAGACCGCCCGTGAAGCTCGATACGATGGAAACGCCCAGCGCCCGCCCGGCCTCTCCCTTCTGGGTAAGAGGGAATCCGTC
>WTGD01000377.1 GCA_011523725.1 Nitrospinota bacterium | reverse complement strand
TGTTTTGACTCGGTTGGTGTTAGCTCCCCTTTTGGATATTGCTGACCCCAGCGGCGTCTTCACCCGCCGCGGCTTTTCGGGCGGGGTATGCAGCGGCCAGCCCTCCCAGCCCGCCTGGTTCCACTTGTTGTCCATGACCCGAACCGCGGCGCGGTCCCCCAGTACGACAACAAGTGGAACCAGGCGGGCTGGGAGGGCTGGCTGACGTATCACCCGGCGGAAAATCCCGGGCGTCTGAACAAGCCGCTGGCCATCGTCCATTCCAAGGCCGCCGCGATCCCCAGCGGCGTCAAAACCTTCGTCAAAGGCCTTGCCGGCCAGGCGACGCTGCGATGGCTCGAGAACGTCACCCAGTTCGACTTCTATGACAATCCCGAGGACGTCCGGCGCGCCGCCGACGTCATGGCGGAGCATTTTCGCCAGAACTGACTCCTGACCCTCTCCGGGATACGCCGGAGGCATGACGGCGATTTTTCGTTTCGGGTTCCGTAGGGGTGGACCCGTGTGTCCGCCCATAAAGTATCGGATGCCCGACCCTCAAGGGCGTGTTGAAAAAGCCCCCCCTGCAAGGGGTTGTTAAAAAAGTCCCGACCTCGAAATTCGGCGTATTGTGCCGACCGGGGGGCTGTAAGGACAGGTCGCGACCTTGGGCCGTTCTAAAGAACGACCCACTACGAGGTGGTGTAGTTTTGCTCGCCATTCCGGTGTCGGAGCCGACCAAGGCGGGAGGTCGAACCCGATTGATCAATGAGGGTTCGACGGAATCCAGGGATTTTGCCTTTGTTTTTTTTATTTCTTTCATATTCCCGCCAATGAGTGGGGCATAAAAAATCGGAACGTCGCCATTCTCCTCGGCTCTGGATTCCGGCATTCGCCGGAATGACGGCGCTGGCCAATTCCGAGCGAGGAGGGCTTTTTCAACAACCCCTTACCGGGGGGCTACTTCATCAACCTGCCCACGGGTCGATTAGCTCAACCCCCATATCCGCGAAATCCCGGACGTTGCGCGTCGCCACCGACATGCCTCGCGATCGCGCGATGGCCGCGATCTGACAATCGGCTGTCGGGACAGGCCGCCCGGAAGCGCGGCGCGCGGATGCGACTTCCGCATAGGCGCGCGCCGCGTCGCTGTCAAACGGCAACACTCGGCCTTCAAAATCCTCGTAAAGCATGGCTTCGATCCCGGAAGAAAGCCGGTCACGCCGCCGTCCCGCCGGCATAACGGCAACGCCGTAGCGGAGTTCCGCTTCACCGATCGCCGAGAAAAACAGTTCCTCTGCCGGGTGATCCGCAACCCAGGCTTCGACGGCATGATCGGGTGAGGAGCGCATCAGTTCGGAAACGACGTTGGTATCGAGAAGAATCACACCTGCCGCCTCAATCGAACCGGGGCGGCTCGCGGGCCGGCTCGCGCGGCGGCAACTCCAAGTCCACACCGCCCAAGGGCTCGAAACGGGCGCGGATGAGGCTTGCGAGGTTTTGTGAACCCGGTTTGCGCCCGACCGCCTCGCACAGGATCACCCGAACTTCCTGCTCCATGGAACGGCCATTCTCCGCCGCCCGCACGCGAAGGCGGGTTTTCACGTCGTCGTCGAGGTTGCGAATCGTGATGCTCGCCATGGTCTTCCCCTCCCTGACATGCACTTTACTCCATATAATGATAGCAATGCAATCAATCAGCGGCCCTCGCAAGACACCCGAAGGTTGCAACACGAGAAAGGGTGTAAAGCCGCAACCCGACCGCGAGGAAAGAACCGTCGGGACAGGTCGCGCTACAAAATATGCCTCTCTGTAGAAGCAGCCACCTTGAAATTCTATTGTCTGGGTAATTCCCGAACCAAAAAAGCCGCCTCCGTGCGGAAGCGGCCGGGCGATTTCATTGTAGATTCAGGTCTAGCGGCTTTTCACCTCTCCTAGGCCAGCAGGTAAATCACCCCCGAGACGACGATTAGAGCGACGGCGGCCACCTTCACGCCGCAGGCGTCCCACCACAGATGTTTTCGCTGTCTGTCCTGAACCATCTTCTCCGCTCGGGTTAAGAGAACCTAAATGTTGAACCAGGGCGTGACGAGAACGTATTTGACGTTGAACCCGATGCGCAGGACCATTTTCGCCACGATACCCATCATCGTCATGTTGAGCGACGCCTTGATGAGATAGCGCACCAGGCCTACGTTCTTCATGCGCTCGCGCCGCCAGATATAGTACGCCGGTATGGTGGCGTACCAGAGCACGATCAACGCCGTACCCGCCGCCGCCTGGCCCCAGTAGCTCCTGAAGCCCAGCATGTAGGGCAGGTCCACGTTCGTGAGCGCCACGACCTTGTGCGGGTCCCAGTATTCCCAGGGCATGAAGAAGTTCCACCCCGGCCCGCGCAGAAAAGTCCCCTGCACCACCATCCACACCCACAGGACCAGAAAACCGAACAGGAAGGTGAAGATGGCGAACCTGCGCTCGTGGAAGGTGTAGTAGCCGTTCCCCTTGGGGTTCACGTCGATGAAGGGAATGGCCATCAGGCCCACGATGATGAGGGTGGGCAGCACGACGCCCGCCATCCACGGGTCGAAATAGACGAGCAGTTCCTGAAGGCCCAGGAAATACCACGGCGCCTTCGAGGGGTTCGGCGTGACGGAAGGATTGGCGGGCTCTTCGAGCGGCGCGTCGATCACGATGGACCACACCACCAGGAATATGGTGATGATAATCGCGCACATGAATTCCAAGCGCGTGAGGTAGGGCCACACGTGAACCTTGTCGTTCACCCGCTCCCAACTCGTCTTGGCCATTTCATCGGCAGAGCCGACTACCCTGTCTTCTTTCGCCAATGTTATCGCCCTTCCCTTTTATACGGCCCGCTACACTTTACAGCGGCCCGGATATGCCCCCGTCTTTTCGGATTCTCCAGAAATGCACCATCATCAGGATCGCCGCTATCAGCGGTACGACGATGCAGTGCAGCACGTAGAAGCGCAAAAGCGTGGGCGGGCCGACGATGGTACCGCCCAGAAGCGCGGAGCGCGCGTCGAAACGCGGCGTGACGCCCACCATTTCGGCGAACGGGCCCTCGGACCCCAGCAAGGGCGTAGCCCGCGCCATGTTGGTTCCCACCGTCACCGCCCAGATGGCGAGCTGGTCCCAGGGGAGCAGGTAGCCGGTAAAGCTGAGCAGGAGCGTGAGCGTGAGCAGCAGCACCCCGATGACCCAGTTGAACTCGCGCGGCGGCTTGTAGGAGCCCGTCATGAAGACGCGCAGCATGTGCAGCCACACGGCGATGACCATGGCGTGCGCCGCCCAGCGGTGCATGTTGCGCATGAACATGCCGAAGGGGGCGTCGAATTCGAGGTACTTGATGTCGGCATAGGCGTACTCGCCCACGGGCCGGTAGTAGAACATCAGGACGACGCCGGTGACGACGAGGTAGAGGAACAGCAGGAACGTCACCCCGCCCATGCACCACGTGAAGCGGATGCGGATGGCGTGCCGCCTGATTTTCGTGGGGTGCAGGTGCAGCCAGAGGTTGTCCACCACCATGAGAACGCGGTTTCTCGGCGTGTCCTCATACCCGTGGCGGAACATCGACCTCCACACCTGGGAGTCGAGCACACTGCGTTTCACCTGCTCCAGATTCAAGCGTTCCTTCAAACTCGGCATCTAAAAACCCCCACGAACTCGCATCGAACGAACATGAAAACCTACATCACGTAAAGAGAAAGGAACCCGGGTCGCTCCATTGCCCTTTCTCGTGGAGAAAAAGCTTGCCCTTGTCGATAATCAGCTGCCCATCCTCGGCCAGGCCGATCTTGAGCCTCTCGAGCGGTCTCGGGGCCGGACCCTCGAAGTTGATACCGGATCTCCGGAATCCGCTCCCGTGGCACGGGCATTTGAACTTGTCTTCTGAGGCCAGGTACTTCGGCGTGCATCCCAGATGGGTGCATATCGCGCTCAGGGCGTAGAACCCGTTCTGCTCGCGGATGATCCACACGCGCTCGCTGTTCACGTAGCGGGTGTCCACCACGCCAACGGCGTAATCCGCCGGATCCCCCGCCTTGAACTCGGTGGGCGGTTCGAACAGAACGCGCGGGAACATGAAGCGCAGGAAACCGATCAGTGCGACGTTCAGGGCGCCCAGAATGCCGAGCCACCCCGTGTAGTTCATGAACCGCCTGCGGTCGATGAACGGCTTTTTCTCCTTCGCCTCCGACTCGTAATCGGCGGGCAGCTTCACCGGAGGTGCTTTCAAACGAGTATTCACCATGACTCTGCACTCCTGTTCAGCAGCTCAAAACGCCTTTCGACTTCGCGCATCCGACAGCCTGCTTCCTGCCAAGCGTCGCACAAGTCCATTATCCCCCATAACGACGGATAATGAAACCGATTCGCTTGGTTTCGCCACGGGCGGCGCATGGCCTCGCCGGACGCCGAGACCATAGGGATATCAGCTATCGACAAGGTTCTTCTTACGGACGAAAGCAACCGATGTCAAGGGCGGATGCGGGTTTCTCGCAATTACATGACGGCCGCCCCGTAGCCATTTCATATCTGTAAGGTGTCACTTGACACCCCTGCTGTTTCCGGTTAGTTTGCATCCATGATCAGGAGCATCCGGCACAAGGCTCTTCGGGATTATTGGACGAGGGGACGGGCGAGGGGCCTGAACGCCGATTGGATTCGAAAGTTGCGTCGAATTCTCTCGGCCCTTGAAGCCGCCGAGAGGCCGGAGCAGATGAACTATCCCGGCTCGTATTTTCATCCGTTGAAGGGCGAACGGTCCGGGCGCTACGCCATTCGTCTGAGCGCCAATATGCGCGTGACCTTCGGGTGGGACGACGACGGCGCAACGGACGTAGACATAGAGGACTATCACTGATGAGCGAGAGACACGATTCCATAGACCCGATACACCCGGGAGAACTCCTGCGCGAGGACATCCTGCCCGCTCTTGACATGAGCAAGTCGGCGGTGGCCATGGCCCTCGGCATATCCAGGCAGACGCTCTACGACATCATCAACGAGAAGCAGCCGGTCACCGCCGAAATGGCGGTTCGCTTCGGCAAGCTCTTCGGCAACGGCTCGGGCTTCTGGGTCAACCTGCAGCGCAACTACGACCTGGCGCGGGCTGAACGTTCGGTTGACGTCAGCGGTATACCAACGCTCGAAGCAAGGGGTGCTTCGTAGGGAAGTAAATAGGGACAGGTCGCGACCTGTCCCTGCAATGCAAACCTGCATCCACCGGCGGGTTCTCATTCGCCGGATGACAGTTATCCTGGGATCGTAGGGGCGGTTCGCGAACCGCCCCTACTAGGTGCATTCTTGAATCTCCCCACTACAACCCCGCCCTGTTGTTCTCCTTCACCGCTCGGTTCACGACGTTCACGGGCCATTCGCCGGAGAGCACGCGACGCACCTCGCCCGGCGCGCCCTGCTGGAGACCCACCATGGACTCCTCGCTGTACCATGCCGCGTGGGGGTTGATGATGACGTTCTCGCGCCCCCTGAGCGGGTGCGGGTCGGGCAGGGGCTCGGGGTCTGTCGTATCCAGCGCGCAGCCCGCGATTTCGCCCGCATCGAGCGCGCGCACGAGGGCGTCGGTGTCGATGATGGGTCCGCGCGAGCAGTTGATGACGACGGCGGTGTTCTTCATCTGCGCGAAAGCCTCATCGTTCATCATCCCGCGCGTCTGGGGGATGAGCGGCGGGTGGATGGAGACGAAGTCCGATTGCGCGTACATGTCGGCCAACTCATCCGTCTTCTCGCCCGGCGCATCGAACTGGCCCTGCTCCACGAAGGGGTCGTTGAACAGCACGCGCATCCCGAACGAAGCGGCGCGGGCGGCCACCATGCGCGCGATGTTCCCGAAGCCCACCAGCCCCAGCGTGGCGCCCACCAAGCGGAACATCGGCTTGCCCGGCGGCACCGCCCATTCGCCCGCGCGCACCCGGCGGTCGTAGAAGGCCACCTTCCTCGCCGATGCGAGCAGGAGCGCCATCGTGTGCTCGGCGACCTCCTCGATGCAGTAGGTGGGGTTGTTCGTGACGATGATGCCCGCTTCCGTGGCGGCGTCCAGGTCGATGGTGTCCACGCCGATGCCGTAGCGCGCGATGATCTTGCAGTTCGGCATCCCCGCCATGTCCTCTCGCGTGATGGGGCCGGCGTAGGTGTTGAGCACGGCGTCGCAATCGGCGGCTTCTCCAAGAAATTCCGCGGGCGTTTTCGTCTGCATGGCGACGATATCGGCCAGCTCCCCCAGAATCTCGTTCTCCACGTCCAGGGACTCCCAGACGTAATCGGTCAGGACGACTTTCGCCTTATCCGGCATGTTGTTCCCCTTTTGTTGGTTCCCATGATCGCTTGAGAATTTTCCCGGCGATGCTATCCCACGGGTATCAGGGAATCAAGGCTTTGGGGCGCATTCCTTGACCCGCGCAAGACGCTGTAATAGCCTTTTTCCAGGTTTCCCCTATCCCGAAAGGCGGAGAGCGCATGTCCGACATCGCCTCGTTCAGGCTCAGCCCCGAAGACTGCCTCCTGCTCATCGTCGACGCGCAGGAGAGGCTCATGTCCGCCATGAGCGAGGACGTGCGCGCGCAGGTCGTCGAACGCATCCTGACGCTGGCGGAAGCGGCGTCGCGCCTCGATTTCCCCGTCCTCGTCACCGAGCAATATCCCAAAGGACTCGGGCCCACCGTCGAAGCGGTGGCGGAGAAGGTGCCCGGCTTCGCCCCCATCGAGAAAATCGCGTTCAGCTGCTGCGCGGAGGAGACGTTCCTGCCGCGCCTGCACGAGACGGGCCGGACGAAGATACTGCTCACGGGTGCGGAGACCCACGTGTGCTGCTACCAGACGGCGCTCGACCTGCTGGAGAACGGCTTCATCGTCCACGCCGTGGCCGACGCCACCTGTTCGCGCTCGAAGCTGAACTGGCGGACGGGGCTCTCGGCTCTCGAGCGCGCAGGCGCCATTCCCGCCACGACCGAACAGGTGCTCTTCGAGCTTCTCCGCGTGGCGGGCACCGAGGATTTCAAAATCCTCTCGAAACTGATACGTTAAACCCCACGCCCACCTGAAACGCTTCGCACGCCCCGAGGAAGGATTCGCCGAAAATGGCGTCAGCATCCCGCAAGACGAGCGTCGGCGTCGTGTTCGGCGGCAGATCGACCGAGCACGAGGTGAGCTGCAACTCGGGCCGGGCCATCATGGCCGAACTCGACGCCGGGAAATACGACGTCCACCCCATCCTCATCACGAAATCGGGCGCGTGGATCGCCCTCCCCGCCCCGGATGCGCCGGAAGATGCGGGCCGGGAAG
>WTGD01000369.1 GCA_011523725.1 Nitrospinota bacterium | reverse complement strand
CGCACAAACCGCTCGGCCTCTTCGACTCCCCCTCAAGGGGGGAGTGAAATTCGGTACGCTCCCTCTGTGGACTTTTTCAACAGTCCCCTCAAGTGAGAAAGGGATTTCAAGACCTCAAGTTTCGTAGGGACAGGTCGCGACCTGCGGGACCGCCCCGAGGAGGGGCTGTCACTACCATGCAGCCCGCTGACAATACGAGCGATGTCGCCTGAAACCCGATACGGCTTTCTCACCGCTCATCGACGAGGCGGCGGGCCTTCACGTCGCGCATCGGGTCGTGGATCACGCCTGGCGCCACGAACTCGAGAACGGGCCTTATCATCACCGCTCCCCGCACCCGCTCCGGCAGGGAAGCGCCGAGCCGCTCGCGTTCTGAATCCTCGGCTTCCAGGCGGATGATCATCTCATCCATCGAATCCGCATCATCGGGCGCGGACTTGCGAATCCTGACCTGAAACTCGCGAATCGCGCGCTCTTTCGAGAGGAGGTCGAGGATAATATCGGGGTTCATGAGCATCCCGCGCACCTTGAGCAGATCGCCCGTCCTCCTCGGCAGGCGCACGATGCGCTCGCCCACCCGCCCGCAGTGCGGGCACGGCTCCCACCTGAGCGCGATGAGGTCGCCGATGAGATAGCGCAGGAACACCGTGCCCCGGCGGTGCAGGTGCGTGAGGGCTATCACCCCCTCTTCTCCTTCCGGCACGCGCTCGCCCGTCTCGGGGTCCACCACTTCGAGCAGATAGAGTTCGGGCACGACGTTGTGCGGCATCGCATCGTTCGCGCACTGCACGAGGCCGCCCTGCATCTCCGTGGCCGCGTAGCGCACCCGAACCTGCGGCTCCTCCGCCCCGAAAAAGCGCAGGTGGTCCATATATTCCTCGCGCAGGGCGTCGCTTACCGCCTCGCCCGTGGTGAGCACCATGCGCGCGCGGTCGAGCTTCGCGTCGCGCTCGCGCGCTCTTCTTAAAAAACGGCGGACGAAACTCGGCACCCCCCAGATGATGGTGGCTCCCGAATCGGCCACCACATCGACGGCCTCGTCCAGCGAGCGCCTTACGGGATATTCGGGATGGGGGCTGCCCGTGAGCGCGCTCACCACGGGAAGACCCATGACTTCCGCCGAGCGCACGCAGCAGAGAAACCCGCCTAGGGGCATGGGCGATAGCGGGTAGAGGTTCGCGATGACGTCGCCGGCCCGCAGGCCCTCGGCCTCGTTGCAGACCCGCGCCTGGAGCATGATGTGGTACTGGTCGTGTGTGGTGTTGAAAAATGGCGAGGGCCGCCCGCTCGTGGTGCCCGTGGTGTAGGCCACGTTCCACATGGTGCGCTCCTCGAAGGGAAGCTCGGGCAGCCAGGAGGGGTCGAGGCTGAAATCCTCGGGCGCCGCCATGAAATCCTCTTTTTTCGTGAGGGGGATTTTCTGGAGATCGTCCAGTTCCTTGACCGCCTCGGGGATGAGGTTCGCCTCGGCGAAACGGCGCTTGTAGAACGGGTGCGCCCGTCCGCACAGGGCCACCATTCTCCGCAGGCGTTTTCGCCTCAACTCATGCAACGCGTCTCGCTCGTTCATCGGTTCTTCGTCCTCTACCCTCTAAAAAATTCCGGCCTTCCGCTGAAGCCAGCGCACGTATTGCACGATCAACGCGACTTCCTCGGGCTTCACGCCCGGCACGGGCGCCATGTCGCCGAACTTCCAGTGGTGGCTCCTTACCCCGCGCGAGACGGCCATGAAGAATGCGGCGTCCCCGTGATGGGAGGGCTCGTAAACCTTGTGCACGAGCGGCGGGCCGATTCGCGTACCCGTGGCTTCGGGCCCGTGGCAGCGCATGCAGTTGCGCGAGAACAGCTTTTTTCCCTGGTTGATCCGGGCCATATCCTCGGTCACGGGCACGCGTGGATGCCTCGGCGGCTCGGGCCTTTTCGTCAAGGTCACGACAACGCCAAACCCCGCTATGAGAAAAAGTCCCGCTGCGAAAACCCTGTTCATCGCACAACCACCTCCCCGGAAGGAGCGTTTTTACGTCTCGAATCGCGCGCTCCGCCAATCGCAACATCTCTCGGTAAAGATTGAAGATATCTTCCAAAGCAGCGGGGACAGCTTAAGTGGATTCGCGCGCCGATTTCAAACCCCGAATGCCCGCAAAACCTTGGATATCCCCGCTCCGAGCCCACAAGGAAAACCACGCGAGCAGGAGCGCGCCGCTCAGAATCTGTCCCCCGCTCACCGCCCACCAGACGCCGCCCGCGCCCACTGCCAGCGAGAAGGAGAGCAGATAGGCGGCGGGCAGCTGTACGCCCCAGCGGACGACGCCCTCCACCATCATGGGCGGCTTCGATCGGGAAGCGCCCTGGAACGCGCCCGCCATCACCCGGCGGATCGACTCCATCAGCAGACCCGCGCACAGGATTCTGAGCGCCATGACGGCCGTGTCGTTCCCTCTCATGCCGAAGAACGAGACGATCTCCCGCGCCCAGACGAACAGACAGACGCTCGCCGCCGTCATCAGGACGCCGAGGGCGGCGACGGCGAGCCATACCGTGCGCGTCACGCGCTCGGGTTTCTCCGCCCCCAGGTTCTGGCCCACCAGCGTGCGCACCGAGCTTTGCAGGCCGAAGCTGGGCATCCGGGCGATCATCGTCACGCGGTTGCCGATGCTCCACGCCGCCAGCGCGCTCGCCCCGAACGGAGAGAGCATCCGGACCATGAGCAGCAGCGCGCTGCGCTCGAGCAGGTTCTGCGCCATGGCGGGCCAGGCGAGACGCGCGACGCGGGATATCTCGGACGCGCGCGGGCGCAAGTCGGCCCATCGCAGGCGGAGCCTCGATTTCCCCTTCACGATGAAGGCCAGCATCGTCGCGAAACCACCCAGCCTCCCCACGCCGATGCCCAGGAAACTGCCCGCTATCCCTAGAGCGGGAACCGGGCCCCAGCCGAACATGAAGAGCGGGATGAAGACGAGCGTCAAGACGGTGGAGGCCACCACGCCCGCGATGGTGATGCCCGGCTCGCCGGTTCCCCGCAATATCTGGCCGATCACGAACATCGCTTCCACTACGAGCAGCACGGCGAAGCCCGAGCGGATATAGACGACGCCCAGGGCGGCCAGAGCCGGGTCCTGCGTCATGAGACCCATCAGGGAAGGAGCGAGCCAATACCCGAAAATCGTGACGATGAGACTGAAGACACCGACCAGGAAGATAGTCTGCCCGGCCATGACGGAAGCGCCTTGCGCGTCGCCCGCCCCCACGCGCTGGGCCACGAGCGCCTGGCCCGCGATTCTGAGTCCGAAAGGGGCCGAGCGGATGAACAACAAGGTGATGAAGCCCAGAGACGCCGCCGCCAGCGAATCCGCCCCCAACCGGCCGAGCCAGTAAATCTCAAAAATGCCGTCCAGATTGCGCAGGATGCGCTCGCCGCAAATCGGCACCGAGAGGCGCGTGATGGCCCAGCCGACCGAGCCCCGGGTGTAGTCATATCCGCGCGTGCTTTTGGAGGGATTCAGAAGGCGCACCTCGATGAAAGCGGAGATACCGGAAAACGACCCGCCCATGATACGCTAGAGCACCCGATACGTTAAGGGAGAACGAACACCGATGCCGCACCCCGATTATGCGCGCTGCGCGCGCCACATCACCGCCGAAGCCGTGCGCGAACTCCTCGCCGACATGGTGGACATCGCAAGCCCCACGGGCGGGGAGGCGCAGATGGCGCGCTATCTGGAAGGGCGCATGGCGCGCGCGGGTCTGGAAACGCAGCTTCAGGAAGTCGATCCCGGAAGGCCGAACGCGGTCGGCGTGCGCGAGGGAGCGGGCGACGGCTTGAATCTTCTTTTCACCGGCCACATGGACACTTCTTATGACGGGAACGAGGATTACCTGAGCGGCGAGGGCTTCAAGCCCCGGGCGGTCCACCGCGACGGCTGGTTGTGGGGCCTCGGCGCCAACAACATGAAGAGCGGCTTGGCGGGCGCGCTGGCGGCCCTCGAGGCCGTCTGCCGGGAGGAGGTCGACCTAAGCGGCGACCTCGCGCTGGCCGGCGTGGTGGGCGAGATAGAAAAAGCGCCCGTGGATGAGTTCAAGGGCCAATCCTTCTCGGGCTACGGGACGGGAACGCGCCACCTCATCCTCCACGGCGTGACGGCGGACTGCGCCATCCTCGCCGAGCCGACGGGGCTCAAGGTCTCGAACGCGAACATGGGCGTCGTGTGGGCGAAGATCACCGCGAGCGGCACGATCAGCCACAGCGTGTTCTCGAACCGTCCGGGGGTCGTGAACGCCGTGCGCGCGATTCACAGGATTCAGAGCGCCGTCGAGGCGTGGATTCCCGATTACGAGGCCAGGCATTCCTGCATGGGCGAGCACCCCAACGTGACGATAGCCGCCGTGCGGGGCGGGTGGCCCTGGCGGCTTTCGAGAAACCCCGCCGAGGCGAGCCTCTATCTCGACATCCGTACCGTGCCGGGCCAGAACACCGAAGACATCAAGCGCGAGCTGCGCGCCGTGCTCGATGCGGCGGCGGATGAGGCCGGGCGGGCCTCGCTCACCTTCTACGTGAACGACCCGCCCACCCTGCTCGATCCGGACGCCCCCCTCGTGCAGGCGGCGCTCCGGGCGCACGAGGAGGTGACGGGCGAGGCGATCGCTCCCGTCATCAGGCGGCCGGCGGCCGATTCCACGCATTTCAACCGCTACGGCATCCCGTGTGTCTGCTACGGCCCCGGCGGGCGGATGCACCCCGACGCGGCGAAACAAGGACTCATGCACGCCGTGGGCGAGCACGTGCTCGTCGAGGACGTGGTGACGGCGGCCAAAGTCTACCTCGCCGCCGCGCTTGCGATCTGCGGTGAAAAAGCCGTTCACAAGGGGGTTGTTGAAAATCTCTGAATGGCGACCGTAGGGACAGGCCTCTGTGCCTGTCCGCAACACTGACGAAGGACAACCACGGAGGGTTGTCCCTACGGGGCCGAACAATCGCCTCAAAGGGAATGGAAATGCCCCGGCAGGAAAAGGCTCTCAAATGCGAAGCATCACGAAGGGGCAACGACGAGAAAATAAACCGATGAGGAAACGAGCATGGATTTCGAACTGAGTGAAGAACAAAAGAGCCTGCAGCTTCTCGCCCGAAGGTTCGCGACCGAGGAGATGCTGCCCGAGGTGGCCGAACTCGAGAAGCGGCCCGACGGGGAGGACAAGTTCGCATACGACCTGGTGAAGCGCGGCGCGGCGCTCGGCTTTCACTCCCTGGGCGTGCCGGCGGCGCACGGGGGCGACGGGGCCGGCGTCCTCACCCAGTGCGTCGTGGTGGAGGAACTCTCGGTCGGCTCGCCGTCGGTCTCCAAGGTGTACAGCCACAACTGGAAGGCGATAGCGGGCCTCATCGCCGTGGCGACGCCCGAACAACTCGCGCGCGTGGTCCCCGCCTACCTCGAAGACCCGCTCTATTGCATCGGCATCGCCATCACGGAACCCAATGCGGGAAGCGACAACGCCCTCCCCTTCGACGCGGACCCCGCCGCCGGCCCCGCCCTGAGCGCGGTGCGGGACGGTGACTCGTATGTCTTGAACGGCATGAAGCAGTTCATCGCCATGGGCGCGCAGGCGAAATACGTCACCGCCTTCGCCCGGACGGACCGGAGCGTCCCCTGGACGAAGGGCACGACGGGCTTCATGATCTTCCCGCCGCACGAGGGCTTCGAGGTCGGCAGGCTGCACGATAAGGTGGGCCTCAGGTGCTACCCCCAGCACGACCTCATCTTCCGCGACGTGCGCGTTCCCGTGGAAGACCGCCTCGGCGAGGAGGACAGGTTCCAGGAGGGCAGGAGGAGCGTGACCAACGTAGGCACCGTGGAGGCGACGGCCACCTCGCTGGGCATCGCCCGCCGCGCCCATGATCTGGCGCTCGGCTACGCCCGCGAGCGCGTGCAGGGCGGAAAACCCATCATCGAGCACGACCTGATCGGCGCGCTCCTGCTCGAGATGTTCACCCGCCTCGAAGCCGCGAGAACGCTGCTCTGGCGCACCGCCTGGAGCATCGACGAGGGGGTGCACGATCAGAAACTCGCGCGGGCGACCAAGGTGCTTGCCGTCGAGACGCTGAATTATCTCGCGACGAAGGCGGTGGAAGTCTGGGGCGGCATGGGCGTGATGAAGGACGCGCCGGTCGAGAAGGTCTACCGCGACGCGATCCAGCTCTTCCACATGGGCAACACGAACCAGGTGAACGTCCTGAAGGCCCTGCCCCACCTGTGAGCCAGGGGGCGATTTTCCCGGTACTTGTCTTTCGCGCGGTTTTTGAGGATTCTATCCGTGAGTCGGGCGTTCATCCCATGAGCGCCGCCGCGAAAAGCTGCCAGAATGAAGGAGCATGAAAATGATAGAGAAAACGGACGCGGAGTGGCGCGAGCAACTCACGCCCGAGCAATACCACGTGACGAGGGAGGCGGGCACCGAGCGCGCCTTCAGCGGGAAATACTGGGACTGCCACGACGACGGCGTCTACGCCTGCATTTGCTGCGGGGCGGAGCTTTTCGACGCCGAGACCAAGTTCGACTCGGGCACGGGCTGGCCGAGCTTTTACCAGCCG
Organism: Nitrospinota bacterium; assembly: GCA_011523725.1. Taxonomy (GTDB): domain Bacteria; phylum UBA8248; class UBA8248; order UBA8248; family UBA8248; genus Bin107. The sequence goes on along the minus strand of WTGD01000369.1, from coordinate 761 downwards.
CTCAAAGCCGAGAACGTGGGCGAGAAGGAGGACAACTCCTTCTGGATGCGCCGCGTGGAGGTGGTGTGTTCGAACTGCGACGCGCACCTGGGCCACGTTTTCCCGGACGGCCCTGCGCCCACCGGCCTTCGCTACTGCATGAATTCCGCATCGCTGGACCTGAAACCCAAGCCCGCAGCCGATTAAGTCCGGGCGCGAGACACGCATACATACAGGGACGCTCCGAGAACGGCGAGGAGCGTCCTTTTCACGAATGACGGGAGAATGTATCCATGACGATTCAACGCTTTCATAACGTATCCCTGACGGTGAAGGACGCCGACGCGTCTTCGAAATGGTACACGGAGAACTTCGGCTTCGAGGTGGAATCGGATTCGGAGCGCACGCCGGATTTCTCGGCCCAGGTGACGGGCGTGCCGGGCGCGCACCTGCGCGTGGTGCACATGGGCGGCCACGGGCTTCACCTGGAACTCATGGAATACAAGGGCGCGGCCGGCGAGGCGATAAACACCGACCCCAACAACGCGGGCTGCCTGCAGATCGGCTTCGTCGTGGACGACGCGGAAGCCCTTTATGAGAAACTCAAAGCGGACGGCACCACCATGTGCTCACCAGAACCCGCCACGGTGCCCAGCGGCCCCATCCAGGGCTCCAAGATATTCTTCTGCAAAGACCCCGACGGCGTGGTGCTGAAGTTTCTTTCTATCAAGAAGTAGGGATTGGTGAGGGGTTTAGAACGCATTGCAGGGGGTATATGAGGT
>WTGD01000070.1 GCA_011523725.1 Nitrospinota bacterium | reverse complement strand
ATCCGGCGCGCGCCGGATACGCGCGAGGCGGTATGGTCCGGGCTGCGCCTGGCCGATATGCTGGAGAAAGAGCCCGGGCAGAACACACGAAAACTTCTCGAGCGGTACCAGCAGATACTGGCGTCATTCGACGGACTGAGGAAATCCGGGAAAAAGCCCGATCCCGAAATGGCGCAAAGCGTCTACCAGGGCGTTCTGCGGGCGGCGTTTATCCACAATGCGCGCGAGGATTGCGCCCGCTCCGTCGCCTTGGCGAAAGTGGTTCCCGAAGCGCATGTCCCCCGGACCTTGCGCTCGGAGGTGGCTTTTCTGAGAGCCGAGTGCGCGTGGAGAGCCGAAAGATTCGTTGAGGCGGGCGCGTATTACGCCCAAGTCGCCTCGGGCGGGAGACGCCCCGAGCTGGCAGTCCGTGCGCGGTACCGTCTGGGCGAGTTGGCCGAGAAGCGCGGCGACCGAAAAGAGGCCTTGAGGCGTTTTCAGGACGCCCTGCCGCATCTTCCCGAAGAATTGAAGCGTGAGGCGCGTCTCAAAATCGGCAGCCTGTATCGCGCGCAGGGCGATTTTCAAAATGCGCGGAAATATCTCCTCCCGCTGGCGGGCGATGAGGCGGTGAGCGCCCCGAGGAGGCGCTCGATCTGGTATTTCATGGCGCGCAACGCCTTCGGCGCGCAGGACTGGAAAGGCGCGGATGCGGCCTTCTCGTCCTGGGACGCGCTCGACCCGCCCGAGCCCGGCGAGGGGCTCGGACTGTGGTCGCTCGTGCTGTTCGAGCGGAAAGACTGTGCTCGCGCCGTGAAGACGTCCGCGCGGGCGCTGCAGCATGAGAGGACGAAGGACGAGAAGCTGGCATTGCACCGGCATCGGGCGTCGTGTTTTCTGAAAGAGAACAATCTGAATGAATTCGCGGGGGCGCTGCGCCGTGTTCTGGCCCTTGCCCCTCGTGACGCCGGGACGGCTCTGGGGCTGGGGGAAGCCCTCGAGAACATGGGGGATGACGACGAAGCCGCGAAAGCCTACACGGATTTCCTGCGCAAATTCCCCGAGAATGGCAAAGCGGGTATGGTGGCCTTGCGGCTCGGTACGATTGAACAGCGAAGAAAACGGCCCGGAGCGGCGTTGGCGGCTTATCGAATCGCTGCAAAATCGAATGACGGAAACATTTCCGGTCCCGCCCGGTTTCAAATCGCCGTGCGGTTCGAGGAAGAGGGGCAATGGAACAAGGCGCTCGATCTCTTCGAGTCGTTGATGCGCTCAGGCGACGGCCACCGGGAGTGGGTGCGCTCGGCGACCTGGCGCGCCGCATCGATTCGCGAGTCTCGCCGGGAGTGGAAGAAGGCCATCGGCCATTACCGGAGCATTGCGGCGCTCGAAAGGGGGGGGGCTTCGGCGCGGATGGGAGAGGAAATCAAGAAAGCGAGATTGAGGATTCGCCAGCTGGAGTCTTATCTGGCTTCGGTCAAAGAGCGTGAATGGAAAATGAAAAATCAAAAGCCGATGCTTCGGTGAGGGATAAATGATGCGATTCCCGGCGTGTAATATGCGGCGCAAGCTTCTCCTCGGCCTGGTGGCAGTATGCTTTGGCTGCTTGGGGACGGGAAATATTTCATGGGCCCAGAGTGAAAGCGTCGCCGGCGGGAAGCAACTCACCATTTCCCTGCCCGAAGTCGTGGTGGAATCGCCCAACATCGAGCACCTCATCGCTGCCCGCGTGCGCCCCGCCCCGCCCGAGCGATTGGGCGTTCGTCTTCCCGCCGTTTTTGTAGAGCTTGAAACGCCGGCGATTCGCCTGCCCCCACGCCCGGTGCCGGTCGAAAAAAAACCGGACCTGGATTTGACGCAATACTTCGGTAGTACGTCGGATGACTTTATTAGTGAGAGTGAACATTTCGAAACCGCGTATGCTTATCTGCAAAAAGGCTCGCCCGTAGAGGCGCTCGCTCTTTTCGATGCTTTAGCGAAAAAAACGAAGATTCATTTCTGGCGCGCGGCGGCCCTCTACTGGGCGGGAGAGACGCTTCTTGGTTTGAGGAAACCCCAGGAAGCCCGGGAGAGAAGAGAGGGGTTGTTGAACTCGCTGATGACCGACGGGCTGGATTACGTGGCTGCTGCCAGATACGCCCTGGCGGAAGAGCGTTGCGGTGCGCGTGATTACGAGGGATGCCTCGGTCTGCTGGAAGGGCAGTCGTGGGAAAAAGGCAGGCTTGCCTATGAGGAAGCGATTTTCCTGAAAGGCTGGGTGCAGGCGAAAGCGGGCTCCGCCGAAGAGGCGATCGAGACGTGGACGATGCTTGCGGATGCGAAGGGGCGGCTCGCGTTTCAGGCCCTCGTGGCGCTCGGGCATCTCTATCTCCAGAGAAAAAATTATGCCCAGGCGGAAAAACGCTATGCCGCGGCCGGGGCGCTCGGCTCAGAGGGAGACAAGCCTGATGATGCGATCCAGGGAGAAGCGCTGTACGGTATCGGCTGGACGCGGCTGTTCCAGGGCCGAATCGAGGATGCGAAGCGCTCTTTTTCACTTTTCATGCGGCGTTATCCGAAGCATTTCCTCGGAGCTTTCGTGCAGGCCGGTTTGCTCTCCGCTGAAATCGAGTCGATCCGGAAATCCCGGAAAGGATTGAAAACGCTGAATGCCCGCCTGCAGGAATTTTCACGGGCCAATCGCCGCAAGACGCTCGCCGGCGCCTTGCGCCTGCAATTGGCCTGGAAGTTGTTCCGGGTCGGGGTGTATGAAGAAGCATCCGTTCTGGCCGGAAAGGTAAGCGATGCGTTCCCGCTCGGCAGAGTCTACCGCATCGCGAGAATCGTGGAAGGCCTCTCCCAGTACCATCTGGGAAAAGTGAAGCGCGCGTACGGGATTCTGCGGCAGGGTGCTGACTACCCGCCGGTTTCCGCTCACCGGCTGGCGGAGCAGGATGCCGCTCGTTCCGCGGCGATGGGGACGGCTTTCGCCGCATTCAGGCTCCGGGATTTCAAGGGCGCTTTGAATGTGCTGCAGCACTGGGCTTTCCTGCCGGAGGGCGGCTCCGGGATTTCCCCGGACGGGCTGGCCATGTTGTGGTACGGGGAGGCGGCCTTCGAACTGGGGGAGCTCGATGAGGCCGCTCGCGCCTTCCGGGCGGTTCCCGAGCGGACGCCCGAATACTACCGCGCCCTGGGAGGGCTCGCGTGGGTTCAATACCGGAAGATGAACTGGAAAGAAGCGGCGCTCGCCTTCGACCGCGTTTTCGAGCATAAGCCGGGCGGCATCCTGGCGGCGGAAGCCCTCGCGCGTGCGGGAGAAGCCCGCTTCAACCTCAGAAACTACGACGGCGCCTTGCAATCGTTCGAGAGAATAGAGAAGAAATACAGAGGAAGCGATGTCGCCAAGGAGGCGTTGTACCAGAAGGCGAAATTGTTGTTCCGGCGCAGTCGTTTCGAAGCGGCGGTGAAGAACTTTCACGCCTTTTTGAAGCGCTACCCCGAAAGCAAAGCCGTGGCCGAGGTCGAATATATTCTGGCGCTGGTTCCGTTCCGGAAGGGCGATTACGCCCTGGCGCGGGAGAAACTTCTTAAATTTCTCGAATTACATAGAGATTCCTCCCTGGCGGGCGACGCGTATTTGCGCCTGGCCGACTCATCGTACAACCAGGGAAGCTACAGGGAAGCGAACCGCTTATATCGCCTCATGATGAACGGGTATCCTGATCACCCGAAGCTCTCCGAAGCCGTATATGGCCGTCTGCTCACTCACCTGCAACTTGGGGAATATGCGAAATTCTTATCGGGCGCGCGGGCGTATATCGACCGGTATCCGGAGAGCAACCTGAGCATTTCCCTGGCTTTTCAAATCGGCGAAGTTTTGCTCACGCAGGGGAACAGGGCAGAAGCCCTGAGGGCGTACAAGGATGTCACCGCACGATACCCGAACAATGAGCTGGCCGCTCATGCCCTCTTAAGGGTGGCGGGCATACACCGGAGCAAAAAAGACATCGACAAAGCCCTTGATTCATACGAGACTTTGTTGACCCGGCATCCGGCGGGCGGTTTCCGCGCCGACGGGCTCTTCGGCGTCGGGGAAACGCTGGCCGGCATCGGGCGGTGCGCAGAGGCGAGGGGGAGGCTTGCGGAATTTCTGGAGACGTTTCCGGGGCATGACTATGAAATGCTGGCTCGATTCGCCCTGGGGCGCTGTCTGGTTCGGCTTGTCGAAGATGGTGCGGCGCTCTCTCAATTTGTGATGGTCATGAACGGTGAATTCGCCGGTGTGGACTTGCGTACCCAATCCGCGCTCCTGGCGGCCGAACTATACAGGAAGCGAAGAAAATACCCCGATGCGGAGCGCGCGCTGGGCTTCGTGGTCGAGTTTGGAGCGCCGGAACTGGCGGCGGAGGCGTTCTTCGCGCACGCCCGGATATCCACCGAGCGAAGATACCCGGGCGCAGCGGCCGAGTACTTGAAGTTGACCTATCGATACCCGGATCAGAAAATGTGGGTCGCGCGGGCATTGGGGCGGGCTGGCGAGTTGTATGAAAAAGCGGGAAAACGCACGCTTGCCCTCCGGATTTACCGGAAGATGACCAAAGTGGTGGACGACCCTGCGCTGAAGCGAAAAGCCCGATCCGCCATCAGGAGAATTACAAAACAAACCGGGAAGCGTGCTCGACGGTGAAAATCGAAAGCTCTCATTTACGCAAAGGTGCATATTGATGTTCGAATTTTTGGCCAAAGGCGGGGTGTTGATGATTCCGTTGGGTGTCTGCTCCATATTGGCCTTGGCCATTATTCTGGAGCGGACCCTGAATCTGCGCACCAGGAAAATCATTCAGCTCGATATTTTGCAGCAGGTCAGAGATCTGGTTGCGGAGAACCAGGTGTCTGACGCCATAACCCTTTGCCGGCGCTATCCTTCGGTCATGGGCAGGATACTGCTCGTTACGATAGCGAATCACGACAGAGAGCGGGAAGAACTCCGATCCGTCGTGGAGGACGCGGGCAGGCAGGAGGTCACCACGCTCGACAGGAACCTGGGCGCTCTCGGAACGATTGCCGCCATATCGCCGTTATTGGGGCTGACGGGCACGGTCTTCGGCATGATTCGCACCTTCGCCATCATCAGCGAGAAGGGAATCGCCCACCCCAGCCAGCTCGCAGGCGGCATTTACGAAGCGCTCATCACGACGGCGACCGGACTCGTCATCGCCATACCCACGCTCATTTTCTACAACTATTTCACCAACAAGGCGGACCGCCTCATCCTGGAAATCGAAAAACACTCCTACCGGGTCGTCGAGACGCTGAAGCGGTGAGGAAGCGATGAAATTCCGAGACCTCAGGCGCGTGCGGGCGGAACCCGGCATGACGGCCATGATCGACATCATCTTCTTGTTGCTCTTGTTCTTCGTCCTGAGTTCTTCGTTCGTTCTGCAGCCGGGCGTCAAGGTGGAGTTGCCGCGGACCGTCACGCAGGAACACCCCGTCCGCAAGGATCTGATCCTCATCATCGCGCGCGACGAAAAAGTGTACTTGAATAACGATCAGGTGCCCCTGAAATCCCTTTGGGGCCGGTTGATAGAAGAACTGAAGGTACAGCCGGAGGGCATGATCATCATTCGAGCGGACAAGGGCGTGCCGCACGGTATGGTCGTGCAGGTGATGGACATCGCCAAACAGGCGGGCGCGCTGCGCATGTCGATTGCGACGGCGCCGACGAAGCGGGTGCAGAAAAAGACGACGAAATAGCCCGAGGGAGGCCGGCTCACATACCATGAGCTTTTCACTCATCCTGACGATTCTGGTTTCCATCGCCATTCATACGGGGTTGATTCTGCTCGGTCCCGCCGTCAAAATAGCGCCGTTATTCGCCAATCAAACCAGAATGGAAGTCGACTTGGTGCGCCGTGAGGTACCCATACCCGAAGCGCTGCTGCCGAAGGTATTGCCCGAGGTGCCCCTGCCGGAGCCGCTTGATTTGAGCCGTATGCTTCAAAAACAATCCATGGCGGAGCGGGACCTGAACATGGACGTGAAAACGAAGCTTGAAGCGCCGGACCCGGGAGAACTGCCCCGGAGCAAGCCGCTGCCCGCCGCCCCCGCCCTGGAAATGCCGAAACCGGTGCTTGCGCCCGGTGAAATCGCTCCGATAAACATTTCTGATGCGGGCGGGGCGCTGGACGAAATCGTTTTGCCGATACAGAAAGGAGGAAAAGCGGGGGATTCCAGGGGTTTGAAGCGCAGAAAAAAGGTGGCGCTGCCGGGCTCCGAAGCGGACCGAAAAATGTTGGAGCAATTATCGCGCCTGAGTTTCTCCCGCTCTTCCACGCAGAAGAAGCGGACCAACATCGCTGGGCCGGCGGCGAGGCGGAGAATCCTGTTTCAGCCCAAACCCCCGAAACTCGAGAAGCTCGAGAGCACGACGGAGATCGTGCTGAAGTTCTGGGTGCTGCCCGACGGCACGGTCGGCCGCGTCATTCCGACCAGAAAAGCGAGCGCCTACCTCGAGGGTCTGGCTTCGAACCACCTGAAGCGCTGGCGCTTCAGTCCGCTGCCCCCGGGCGCCGAGGACAAGGAGCAATGGGGCGAGATCACCTTCCGTTTCCTTTTACGCTGAGGAGTGTGTTTTGGAATACGAGTCTACGGGACTGTTTTACGAGGAGTTCGAGGTGGGCAGGGCGTGGAAGACCGCCGCGCGCACGATAGGCGAGTCCGACGTCAACGCCTTCTCCGCATTGACGGGCGATTACACCTACCTGCACACCGATGCGGAGGCGGCGGCCAGGACGCCTTTCGGGGAAAGGGTGGGTCACGGGCTGCTCGGGCTTTCCTTCCTCATGGGTTTGGTGACCAGACTCGGAATCGTCGAAGGCACGGTGGAAGCGTTCCTGGGCGTGGAGTGGCGTTTTCGTGGCCCGATCCGCTTCGACGATACGATTTCCGGCGAGGTCGTCGTGAAATCGAGGCGCATCTCGAGCAAGGGCCAGGGGATTGTGACGCTCGCGCTCACGCTCCTGAACCAGCGCGACGAGCGCATCCACGAGGGCGACGTCACCATCATGGTGGAACGAAAGGAAAAAGAATAAAAATACTATCTCATTTATTATCAGTTAGATAAAACCATTATCTGAATGTATCTTTGGAAGTCTGGCGACGCGTAGTTCTCCATGGAATCATCGGAGAGGAAAGGTCTTTTTTCCGGACCAATCGCAATCATTCGTGTCTCGATTTGCATTGATTTTGTCCGGCGAAGGAGGAGGCTACGATGCGGGCCATGGTTCTGCATGAGTGGGGCGGTCCCCTGACGCTCGAAACGGTTCCCGACCCGGCGCCGGGCATCGGGGAAGTCGTGCTGCGCGTGCACGCCTGCGCGCCGGATCAGTT
>WTGD01000431.1 GCA_011523725.1 Nitrospinota bacterium | reverse complement strand
ACCGATGAGTTCGTCGGAGCTGTGTATCTCCTTGATCTGATCGCGAAGATGAATCGTCTCCTGGTGAAAACCGTCCTTGATGTCCTCGAGCTCGGCATACGCCTGCGCGTTCGCCACCGCCGTGGCGATGGCCGGCGTGAGCTCGCAGAGAAACTCCGCCATCTCTTCGGTGAACTGGTTGGGCAAGGCGCTGGCGACGGCGATTTCCCCGAATATGTCATCGCCGATGACGAGCGGCGCGCGTATTCCGCTCCTGAGTCCGCGCCGGAAAACGCCCTCATCCTCCGCGAAGGGGCGTTCCCTGTCCAAATCCTTGTAAATCACATAGGGCGCTTCGCGGTGCTCGATGAGCCAGCCCAGCGTACCGCCTTCCAGGGGTATGACCTCGTGAGGCGCGTCCAGTATCTCGTCGCTCGATACGAGCGCGCGGATGGTGTAGGTCTTCTTGTCGGGGTTCATGAGATAGAGCACGAAATGATCCAGCGGAAAGATCGCCTTCGCCTCGTGCGCCACGCGGCTCAGGACGGCTTCCATGTCCAGGCTCGAATTGAGCACGTGCCCCACCCGCTGGATGACGCGCAGCCTCTCCTCGGTGGACAGCGTGTGAACGACCACCCCTGCTCCCCTTCTGCTTTCCCAAATGATGGAAAGGAAGGGTATCATATCGAAAAGGATTTTGGGGCTTCTAATTCGCCGGGAAAAGATCGCGCCATGAAACCGCTATCGCTCTACGTCCATATTCCCTTCTGCATCGCCAAGTGCGGGTATTGCGACTTCAATTCATACGCTCTGGACACTCTGCTGGAAAAAGGCCACGCGGCCGAGGACTGGGCGGGCCGCTACGCGGACGCGCTGGTGGAGGAAGCGGGAAGCCGCGTCGAGCAGTTCTCGCTGAAAGGCCGTGAAGTCGCCACGGTATTCTTCGGCGGGGGCACGCCCTCGCTGTTCCCGGCGGAGGAGACGAGGCGCGTTCTGGACTTCATCGCCGCGTCGTTCGACCTGGGCCCCGATTGCGAGATCACCCTCGAGGCGAACCCGGGCGCGGCGGAGGCCGAGCGCTTCGGCGCGCTGAGAGAAGCGGGCGTCAACCGCATCAGCATCGGCGTGCAGACGTTCGACGATGCGGCGCTCATAAGGCTCGACCGGGTCCACACGGGCGATGACGCCGAGCGCGCTTTCCGCTCCGCGCGCGAGGCGGGCTTCTCGAACGTCTCGCTCGACCTCATGTTCGGCATCCCGTACCAGACCATCGAGGCGGCGGCGCAGGACATCGAATGCGCCCTCAACCTCGGCCCCGAGCACCTCTCCGCCTACGAGCTGACCATCGAGCCGGGCACGGCGTTTCATGCGCGACAGGCGCGCGGGGAGCTCGGCGGCCTGCCCGATGAGGAGACGGCGCTCCGCATGTGGGAGATGAGGGATTCGGCTCTCCATGATGCCGGCTACGAGCGATACGAGATCAGCAACTTCGCAAGGCCCGGCTTCGCGTGCCGGCACAACCTGAACTACTGGCGCAGGGGGGATTACCTGGGTATCGGCGCGGGCGCGCATTCGCTTCTGAAGGGAGAGCGTTTCTGGAACCACGCGAGACCGGACGTCTATGCGCAGAGCGCGAGCGATCCCACCGCGAACTCAGAGCGCGTGGATGAGCCGGAAAAAGCGCTCGGCGAGGCCCTGATGCTCGGCCTTCGGGTGAAAGAGGGCGTCTCGCTGGGGCGAATCGCGCAGGAATGCGGCGCGGAGCCCGAAGAGGCATTCGGGGAACTGTTCCGTGAACTGGAGAATTCCGGCCTGGTGGCGAGGGAGAACGGCCGGCTTCGACTTTCGGATAAGGGAACCCTTCTGGCCAATCAGGTCCTGGCGAAATTCTTGTAAAGGAGAACGCATATGCCTCCCGTAGCGGTCATCGAAAAAATTCGCGCACAGGCCCGGGAAGTGTTCGGCTTCATCGGCCACGTGGAGACGCATCCGCAAATCGCGGATTTCAGCCAGAGCGTCAGAATCATTTCGGAGCAGAAAACGGGCGTGGGCACCCGCTTCCACCAGGTCTACACGAGCGGGGCCGAGCACGTCTCGGAGATGATGGTATGGGAGCCGTATAAAAAAATCGTCTGGCACAACTTCGAGGGCGATTCAACGACGCCCGTCATGATCATCAGCTACTACTTCGAGGAAGAAGGCCCCTACACCCACATCCTCCACACGGTCGAGTGCGACGAATACGAGAACCAGGCCAGGCACCGCGACGGCACGCTCCGGAACATACGCGAACTGGCGAACCTGAAAAGGATTCTGGAGGGGGAGTAGACCTTTGAGATTATAGCTCCTTGGGAGATGACTCGTAGAATCTCAGAACTCGTGGCGTTGTATGTTCCGATGATTCAAGCCCTTGGCGAATCTTCAACAAAACAGATTCGCTCATAGGAGTGTGTGATGAAAATATATTTTCACGCACGCCTTCTATGAGTTTGTTGGCTTCCTAGATTATTGCCCTTTTGTAAACGACAAAGCTTTCATGTTTCACAAAAGGATGATCACCTGGATTTAGAGTACAAGCGGGATCATGATTATAGTAATTGCGAATGCTTGAAAAACTTACAAGCAGCACTCGTTGAGTGCCATCACCCATATCGTCGTATGGATTGGTAAGGACAACAAATAAGTGCATCCGATCAGGGTCATCGTCAGGCCCCGATGGCATGAGGATAGTAGCACCAGGAAATGGCAGAAACATTCTTATAGAGATTGGAGAATTCTGTTGATATCTTTATCTTTTTCAATCTCTCTGGATAATTCACATGCCTGATCTTCTTCATATCCAAGAGCCAGAAAAACGTCTTTGTATGCTATCGGCAATGACGTTCCTTGCGGGTCTTTCCACTCGGGGAAGGTGTGGGTGAACTCGCTGATTTTCCACTCGTCAAAACCACCGAATTCTTCCCAAACATGTTCAAGAATTTCCCTGTCGGCTTTGCTCAACTCATCGAAATCTTCATCGCAAACCTTTCTTGCCAGCAGAATGTCGTACCCTTGTCTGGGGGATATCCACGAATCCCAACCACCTTCGACGGAGGCGATGGCCGCGCCGTTGGCGAGGTTGAGCGTATTCGACAAAACCGGCCCATAATCCATGGAGACCATTCGGTCGCCCGTCATCGGCATCCCGTAGCGCTTCAATGACTCTCGCTCGGCGAGATACAAAAGTTTCATCAGTTTGAGTAGCGCAATGCGGCCATCTTCGCACTGAACAAAAAATGCGGCCATTTGCGCGACTTTTCGATCGTTAAACATCAGGATGCCCCCACGAATTCGGGGATTGATTTGCTGTCGGCTTTGAGGGCGAGGCTGTTTACCCCATCCATAGTGCGGTTGTGTGAATTTTCCACACATCAGGCACGCCACAAATGTAACGGAAACGAACGAATGGTTCAAATAGTCGTAGGGGCGGTTCGCGAACCGCCCCTACAGGCAGTGAAGCATCCACGCTCTCCTTCTCAGCCGACCTCCTCCCATTCCTCGCTGAGACGCTTCCCCGCCTCCGGGTCGACGAGGATCGTCTCGTGCGCCCCGATCAGCACCTGTCCGGGGCGCACGAGACGATCCTCGTCGACCCGGAGGCGGGGAAGCGTCTCAGCGAGGAATGGGAGGAGGTCGGCTGAGAAGGAGAGCGTGGATGCTTCACTGCCTGTAGGGGCGGTTCGCGAACCGCCCCTACAGGCAGTGAAGCATCCACGCTCTCCTTCTCAGCCGACCTCCTCCCATTCCTCGCTGAGACGCTTCCCCGCCTCCGGGTCGACGAGGATCGTCTCGTGCGCCCCGGACAGGTGCTGATCGGGGCGCACGAGACGATCCTCGTCGACCCGGAGGCGGGGAAGCGTCTCAGCGAGGAATGGGAGGAGGTCGGCTGAGAAGGAGAGCGTGGATGCTTCACTGCCTGTAGGGGCGGTTCGCGAACCGCCCCTACGACTATTTGAACCATTCGTTCGTTTCCGTTACATTTGTGGCGTGCCTGATGTGTGGAAAATTCACACAACCGCACTATGGATGGGGTAAACAGCCTCGCCCTCAAAGCCGACAGCAAATCAATCCCCGAATTCGTGGGGGCATCCTGATGTTTAACGATCGAAAAGTCGCGCAAATGGCCGCATTTTTTGTTCAGTGCGAAGATGGCCGCATTGCGCTACTCAAACTGATGAAACTTTTGTATCTCGCCGAGCGAGAGTCATTGAAGCGCTACGGGATGCCGATGACGGGCGACCGAATGGTCTCCATGGATTATGGGCCGGTTTTGTCGAATACGCTCAACCTCGCCAACGGCGCGGCCATCGCCTCCGTCGAAGGTGGTTGGGATTCGTGGATATCCCCCAGACAAGGGTACGACATTCTGCTGGCAAGAAAGGTTTGCGATGAAGATTTCGATGAGTTGAGCAAAGCCGACAGGGAAATTCTTGAACATGTTTGGGAAGAATTCGGTGGTTTTGACGAGTGGAAAATCAGCGAGTTCACCCACACCTTCCCCGAGTGGAAAGACCCGCAAGGAACGTCATTGCCGATAGCATACAAAGACGTTTTTCTGGCTCTTGGATATGAAGAAGATCAGGCATGTGAATTATCCAGAGAGATTGAAAAAGATAAAGATATCAACAGAATTCTCCAATCTCTATAAGAATGTTTCTGCCATTTCCTGGTGCTACTATCCTCATGCCATCGGGGCCTGACGATGACCCTGATCGGATGCACTTATTTGTTGTCCTTACCAATCCATACGACGATATGGGTGATGGCACTCAACGAGTGCTGCTTGTAAGTTTTTCAAGCATTCGCAATTACTATAATCATGATCCCGCTTGTACTCTAAATCCAGGTGATCATCCTTTTGTGAAACATGAAAGCTTTGTCGTTTACAAAAGGGCAATAATCTAGGAAGCCAACAAACTCATAGAAGGCGTGCGTGAAAATATATTTTCATCACACACTCCTATGAGCGAATCTGTTTTGTTGAAGATTCGCCAAGGGCTTGAATCATCGGAACATACAACGCCACGAGTTCTGAGATTCTACGAGTCATCTCCCAAGGAGCTATAATCTCAAAGGTCTACTCCCCCTCCAGAATCCTTTTCAGGTTCGCCAGTTCGCGTATGTTCCGGAGCGTGCCGTCGCGGTGCCTGGCCTGGTTCTCGTATTCGTCGCACTCGACCGTGTGGAGGATGTGGGTGTAGGGGCCTTCTTCCTCGAAGTAGTAGCTGATGATCATGACGGGCGTCGTTGAATCGCCCTCGAAGTTGTGCCAGACGATTTTTTTATACGGCTCCCATACCATCATCTCCGAGACGTGCTCGGCCCCGCTCGTGTAGACCTGGTGGAAGCGGGTGCCCACGCCCGTTTTCTGCTCCGAAATGATTCTGACGCTCTGGCTGAAATCCGCGATTTGCGGATGCGTCTCCACGTGGCCGATGAAGCCGAACACTTCCCGGGCCTGTGCGCGAATTTTTTCGATGACCGCTACGGGAGGCATATGCGTTCTCCTTTACAAGAATTTCGCCAGGACCTGATTGGCCAGAAGGGTTCCCTTATCCGAAAGTCGAAGCCGGCCGTTCTCCCTCGCCACCAGGCCGGAATTCTCCAGTTCACGGAACAGTTCCCCGAATGCCTCTTCGGGCTCCGCGCCGCATTCCTGCGCGATTCGCCCCAGCGAGACGCCCTCTTTCACCCGAAGGCCGAGCATCAGGGCCTCGCCGAGCGCTTTTTCCGGCTCATCCACGCGCTCTGAGTTCGCGGTGGGATCGCTCGCGCTCTGCGCATAGACGTCCGGTCTCGCGTGGTTCCAGAAACGCTCTCCCTTCAGAAGCGAATGCGCGCCCGCGCCGATACCCAGGTAATCCCCCCTGCGCCAGTAGTTCAGGTTGTGCCGGCACGCGAAGCCGGGCCTTGCGAAGTTGCTGATCTCGTATCGCTCGTAGCCGGCATCATGGAGAGCCGAATCCCTCATCTCCCACATGCGGAGCGCCGTCTCCTCATCGGGCAGGCCGCCGAGCTCCCCGCGCGCCTGTCGCGCATGAAACGCCGTGCCCGGCTCGATGGTCAGCTCGTAGGCGGAGAGGTGCTCGGGGCCGAGGTTGAGGGCGCATTCGATGTCCTGCGCCGCCGCCTCGATGGTCTGGTACGGGATGCCGAACATGAGGTCGAGCGAGACGTTCGAGAAGCCCGCCTCGCGCGCGGAGCGGAAAGCGCGCTCGGCGTCATCGCCCGTGTGGACCCGGTCGAGCCTTATGAGCGCCGCATCGTCGAACGTCTGCACGCCGATGCTGATGCGGTTGACGCCCGCTTCTCTCAGCGCGCCGAAGCGCTCGGCCTCCGCCGCGCCCGGGTTCGCCTCGAGGGTGATCTCGCAATCGGGGCCCAGGTCGAACGACGCGGCGATGAAGTCCAGAACGCGCCTCGTCTCCTCCGCCGGGAACAGCGAGGGCGTGCCCCCGCCGAAGAATACCGTGGCGACTTCACGGCCTTTCAGCGAGAACTGCTCGACGCGGCTTCCCGCTTCCTCCACCAGCGCGTCCGCGTAGCGGCCCGCCCAGTCCTCGGCCGCGTGGCCTTTTTCCAGCAGAGTGTCCAGAGCGTATGAATTGAAGTCGCAATACCCGCACTTGGCGATGCAGAAGGGAATATGGACGTAGAGCGATAGCGGTTTCATGGCGCGATCTTTTCCCGGCGAATTAGAAGCCCCAAAATCCTTTTCGATATGATACCCTTCCTTTCCATCATTTGGGAAAGCAGAAGGGGAGCAGGGGTGGTCGTTCACACGCTGTCCACCGAGGAGAGGCTGCGCGTCATCCAGCGGGTGGGGCACGTGCTCAATTCGAGCCTGGACATGGAAGCCGTCCTGAGCCGCGTGGCGCACGAGGCGAAGGCGATCTTTCCGCTGGATCATTTCGTGCTCTATCTCATGAACCCCGACAAGAAGACCTACACCATCCGCGCGCTCGTATCGAGCGACGAGATACTGGACGCGCCTCACGAGGTCATACCCCTGGAAGGCGGTACGCTGGGCTGGCTCATCGAGCACCGCGAAGCGCCCTATGTGATTTACAAGGATTTGGACAGGGAACGCCCCTTCGCGGAGGATGAGGGCGTTTTCCGGCGCGGACTCAGGAGCGGAATACGCGCGCCGCTCGTCATCGGCGATGACATATTCGGGGAAATCGCCGTCGCCAGCGCCTTGCCCAACCAGTTCACCGAAGAGATGGCGGAGTTTCTCTGCGAGCTCACGCCGGCCATCGCCACGGCGGTGGCGAACGCGCAGGCGTATGCCGAGCTCGAGGACATCAAGGACGGTTTTCACCAGGAGACGATTCATCTTCGCGATCAGATCAAGGAGATACACAGCTCCGACGAACTCATCGGT
>WTGD01000436.1 GCA_011523725.1 Nitrospinota bacterium | reverse complement strand
GGGTAGGGGGGGTTAATTCCGACGAGGGGGTTCGTGCGGAAGCGGCCTTCCCGCAAAGGCGATGCCTCCCAAGGGGGGCTTTTCTACGACTCCCTTCGGTGGGGATTGACTCCCCGGCGGGTCGGTTTCGTTTGCAGGGACAGGTGGCGACCTGTCCCTACCTCTTCTCCGCGGAGATGAGCCTCGCCTGCATGGGCACCGCGATGGTGCCCTCGCTCTCGTATTCTCGAAGCATCGAGACCAGGGCTTCGCGTATCTTCTCTCTGGCTTCGGGTGTCTGGGAGGCGAGGCGCGAGGCCGTGCGCACGGTGGACTTCTCGAAAACCTCGATGATCCGGGCCGGTTCTTGCGCTTCCATGTAGAGGGTGAATCCTGATATCTCGGGCGAGGTGAAGCCCGCCGCCGTCATGACGCGCGCGCATTTCGCATCGTCTTCCAGGAAAGGCTCGGGCGGGCCGGCCACGAGAGGGACGTCCGGGTTGCCGTGCTCCTGGATGGCCCGCGCCATCAGGGACCGGTGGCCGGCATCGTGCGTCCAGGCGGTGAAGGTGAGTTTCCCTCCCGATTTCAGGACGCGGGCTGTCTCGGCCAGCGCGACCTCGGGATAGGGGAAGTGGAGAAAGCCGAAATTGCTCGCCACGGCGTCGAAGCGCGCATCCTCGAACGGCATGTCCTCCGCGTCGCAGAGCCGGAACTCGGCCCCCGGCCAGCGACGCGACGCTTCGGCTATCATGTCCGGGGCGAAGTCCGCCCCCACCACGGTGCAGCCGCGCATGAGCGCACCCGCCGAGACGACGCCCGTCCCGCAGGCCAGGTCGAGCAGGCGCGTCCCGAAGCGCGCGTCGGCCGCGTCAAGCAGCAACCCGACCGCCTGCCCAGTGATGACGCCGAACAGATCGTTGTATTCCCCCGCGGCGCCGTTCCAGCCTGAGCGCTCGAATTCGCGGAAGGCTTCGGGGTCGTAACCGGATGTCTCGTTCATGCCCTCTCCTTGAGTTTCTCTTTTTCGTCCGCCGTAATGCTGCGCGCGACCAAGTCCACGCCGTCGGTGCCGATGATCTCACACGTGATGATCTCGCCCGGCTCGGCTTCGGTCTCGTGCAGGAATACCTCGCCGTCGACTTCCGGGGCCTGGAGCCGCGCCCGCCCGCGAAGAAGCCCTTCGCCCGTCAGGCCCTCGACGAGCACCTGCGTCTCACCGCCCACGAGCGCCTCGTTGTCCTCGGCCATGATGCGCTCCTGGAGCGCCAGCAGCCGCGCCATGCGCTCGCGCGCGAGTTCGGCGGGCACCTGATCGGGCAGCCGCGCCGCGATGGAGCGGTCCTCGGGCGAGAAGACGAAACCGCCCAGCCGGGCGAAGCGCGTCTCTTTCGCGAACTCAAGCAGGCGTTCGAAATCCGCGTCCGTCTCCCCCGGAAAGCCGACCAGCATGGTGGTCCTGAGCGCGCAGCCGGGTATTTTTTCCTTGATGCGCGATACGAGTTCGCGTGTACCCGCCTCGTCGATACCGCGCCGCATGGCGGTGAGTACGGGCGTGGCGACGTGCTGGAGCGGCATGTCGATGTACTCGCACACCCTGGGCAGTTCGCGGTAGGCGTCGAGTAACTCGTCCGTCACCCCGCGCGGGTAGTTGTAGAGCACGCGGATCCATTCGAGGCCATCCACTGCGTTCAGCTCCTTGAGCAGCCTTGCGAGGGAGAAGCCCAGGCCCAAGTCCACCCCGTAGCTCGTGATCTCCTGCGCGAGCAGGTTGACCTCGCGAACGCCCGCCTCGGCCAGCGCGCGCGCCTCTTCCACCACCAGGTCGGGCGGGCGAGAGCGGAACCTGCCGCGGAACCTCGGGATCACGCAGAACGTGCAGGGCCGCGAGCAGCCCTCGGCGACTTTGAGATAGGCGCTGGGGCCCGGTTCGGCGAGGATGCGCGGCAGCCTCCTGCCGTAGTCCATCAGGGTGTCGGAGAACGCCTCGCGCGCGCCGCCGCCTCCGCCGCCCAGGAGTTCGGGCAGCCGGTCGTATTCGCGCGTGCCGATGAACAGGTCCACCTCGGGCAGGCCCTGGGCGAGTTCCCCCCGGTAGCGCTCGGCCAGACAGCCCGCCACCACCAGGGTTTCGAGGTCGCCCGCTTCCTTGAGCCGGGCGACTTCTAGGATCGTGTCGATGGATTCGCGCTTCGCGTCCTCGATGAAGCCGCACGTGTTGACGATGGCGACCTGCGCGTCTTCGGCGTCGCTCACGAGCTTATAGCCCGCCCCCGCGAGAGCGGCGAGCATGATCTCGGAATCCACCGTGTTCTTGGCGCAGCCGAGCGATATGAGCGCGGCCCGTGGCGCATCCGGCCCCATCGGTAGGGGCGCATCGCGCCGCACGAGGGGCATCTCGGAGATGGGCTGGATTTGCAGGAGGTTTTCGCTCATCGTGCGGCCCCGGCCTTCGAGCCTTCGGGGTCGATGTGCCACTCCTCCCGGGGCCGGTTGAAGTAGCGGATCGCCACATCGGGGAGTTCCCGGCGGTAGACCTCCAGCATCCGCACCATGCCCATCGCCTCGCCCATGTCGCCCAAATCGGGCAGGGTGTCGAGATAAAGCGCAGGGTCGATGCAGAGGTTTTTCATCTGGATGACGTGCAGGCCCGTCCGCGCCGCGAAATCGAGGGTGGCCTCGACCTCGGCTTCGAGGTCCGTGACGCCGGGGAAGACCAGGTAGTTGATCTGCGTGTAGAGGCCAGCGTCCACGGCGGCCTTCACGCAATTCTCGACATGGGTGAAGTCATACGTCTCGGGCCGGTAATAGGCATGGTGCCACTTAGGGATCACGCTGTTCGTGCTGATGCGTATGCTCTCCAGGCCCGCCCCCGCGAGTCGCTCCATCCACTCGGGACGGCTTCCGTTCGTGTTCATGTGCAGGGTGCCTTGCTGTGTCCGCTCGCGGATGAGACGGCAGGCGCGCTCGATCACGCCCGCGTGGAGCAACGGTTCGCCCTCGCAGCCCTGGCCGAAGCTCGCGACGGCCATCTCCGCGCCATCGAGATGGGGGAGGGCGATATCGCAAAGCTCCTCCGGCGTGGGGACGATCTCGATGCGCTGGTGGCTCGCCGGGAAGAGGTCGTCCGTCTGGAGGGATATGCACCCCCGGCAGTCCGCGTTGCACAAGGGAGCGATGGGAAGGCCCATCTCCCAGCGGCGGGCGAAGAAATTTTTCGCCGCGAAGCAGTGGAACTCGCTCGCACAGCGCGCGAGGTGGGGGATCATCCGGTTTCCGGGGTGGGCGTCGCGCATCCGCTCGATGCGCCCGGACAGCCCGGTGTCGTCGTATTCTTCGGGCTCCCAGCGCGGGCAGTCGTCCACGCGCACGGCGGCGCAGACGAATCCGCCCGCCTCCGGGTCGAAGCCGAGCGCGGTGTAGGCCCAAAGCGGAAGGACGGGTGCACCGGAGTCTCTCTCGGCGAAGGGGAGCAGGGTGCGCATCCACCCCGGCGAGGGAAACGTGCAGGCGGCCTGCAGCGGGGTCGGCCCGTCGCCCCAGTCCGCTTCCTCGACGCTCACGAGCGTGTCCTCCACCGGGTCGCCCCCCACGGGAACGCTGTCCGGGATGGTGAAGAACCTGCTCCCCTCCGGCAGGGGGGAGAATTCCTCCGGCTCGGGCGCCACGGGTTCGGCCCCCTGCGCGCCCACCATCTCGAACTCGGGGTGTTCGAACAGGTTGCCCTTGGTGTCTGCGACCACCATCAATGGCGACATGGACTATCGTCTCCAGAAAAGAGAAGCGTTTTCGTGAGATTCCGCCTCGCCGCGCGCTCCCCGGCACGAGGCCATAACCTAGCAGAACTCGGCCTCGCCCCGCCAGCTTGCGGGCCTTGCCAGCGGCCCCGGGTTTCGCAATACTTGGGGTCTCTCCCCGTTCATGGGATGGGGATTTCCTTTTCAAAGACGAACCGCGAACCCGCGAGACGGAGGACGCCCACGTGAGTCCTGAAGAACAACTTTCCCGAGTCGCCCTGGTGAAATCCGAATCCGAACGCCTCTCTGCGTCCTGGCGCGCCTTTTCGGACGCGCGCTGGGAGGTGGAGACTTTCTGCCCCGGCTGGCAAGCGCAGCACGCCGTCTCCCACTTGGTGACGGGGGCCGATTTCTACACGAACTCGATCCGGCGGGCGCTGGAGGGCCTGCCGCCCGAACCCCCCTACGGGAGCAACACCAAGGAATTTTTCGCCATCCGCGCCGCCAAGGGCGAGGAACTCATGGCCATGTCTCGCGATGAGATGATGGACGCGTTCGACGCCACAGCCGCCGGGGTGAACGACGCGCTCGCGGACATCACCGCGGACGACATCGGCAAGCTCGGCTTTCACCCGCGGGGGCTGACGCGGCTCGACGCCTGGATCGGGCTCAGGCTCGTCGAACTCGTGGCGCACGACTGGGACATCCGCTACGGCGAGGACGCCGAAGCCTGCGTTTCCGCAGACGGCGTGGAGGGGGTCATGAGTTTTCTCCCCGCGAGTCAGAGCAGGCTTTTCGGCGTCCGCGAGAACCCGCCCTTCGATGGCCGGTTCCTGTTCCGCTCCACACAGCCTGATCGCGCGTGGACGCTCACCGTCGCCGGCGAGAAGGCGGAGGAATCCGCCCACACGTCCGGCGCGCACGACGCCATAATCACCGCGGACGGCGAGGCGCACTTTCTCCTGCTCTACGGGCGCGCGAAGCGCAGCGCGATGGAGGCCGCCGGACGCCTTACGATAGAAGGCGACGCGGAGTTGGCGAATCAGCTTTTATGCGTTCTTTATACGAATTATTGATTCCATAAAGGAGTAAGCCCCATGTCACCAGTCACGAAAGTCGATGGTTACGTCTATTATCCCGGCAGCAAGACGCGGATCGACGCCATGCGCCCCGCCGACCCGGCCAAGACGCCGTGGACGCCGCTGGGAAAACCGCTCTCCGAATGCAAGGTCACCCTCGTCTCCACGGCGGGCATATTCATGAAAGGAGACGTTTCCTTCGACTATGAGCGCGAGTGGCGCGAGCCGCACTGGGGGGACCCCACCCACAGGGAGATTCCCAAAACGGCCGCCCAGGATGACTGCGAATACACGCACCTGCACATCAACACCGAGTATCTGCAAAAAGACCGGAACGTGGCGTTCCCCGTCGATATCTTCCTGGACTACGAGCGTGAGGGGAAGATCGGCGCGCTGGCCGATACTCTCTACTCCACGATGGGCTACACGCCCAACTTCCACCCCCTGATGAAGAAGACGGCCCCCCTCATGGCCGAGAAGATGCACTCCGAGGGAGTGGACGCGGCCTTTCTCATCCCCGTCTGACCGCTTTGCATGCGGTCCGTGAGCCTGCTGCAAAGAAGACTGGAAGAGTTGGGAATCGCCACCGTCTCGATCTGCAACCAGCCCGAGGTGTCCGAGAAAGTCTGCGTGCCGAGGGCGGTCTTCATCCAGTATCCCTTCGGGCGCATGCTCGGAGACGTGGGCGATAGAATCGGCCAGCGCGCGGTGTGCGACGACGCCTGCGCGCATCTGGAAGCAGCAACCGGCCCGAACGCCTACCGCCACCTGACGCATGAGTGGCCGGAACCGCCCGAGGAGACCCAGTGGCATCCCCTCACGCCCGCGCCCATGCACGTCCTGCGCAACAACGGCACCGCGCCCAAGGGGCTCGCCCACTACCAGGACGAGGAACGGCCCGATTTGACGTAAGCGGCCCGCCCGCCGTCATTCCGCGTGTGCGGCGGCGTAGGGACAGGTCGCGACCTGTCCCTACCAGGAATGAGAGGGATGAGGGTTTGTAGCAGGACAACACAGAAGGTTGTCCTGCCCCCGTGGTTGTCCTCCATCAGGACAGGCACGGGGGCCTGTCCCTACGGCGTTACAGTTCGACCGAGCCAGTGACCTGTAGGGGCCGCATATATGCGGCCCATTGTCTTTGGCCATCAAACCATGGGTCGCATATATGCGACCCCTACAAACGGGTTGACAACCGAATCGACGAGCGGGCGGACACATGGGTCCGCCCCTACGGGAATTGCGGTTTTATCCGTCATTCCGGCGAAAGCCTGGCCCTATATTTTTGCAGTATTTTGTTTCACTCCCCCCTTTAGGGTCGAACATCCTCCACCGGGGAGAACTCCAATCCACTCCCCCCTTGAGGGGGAGTCAGTGAGCTAAGGGCGCGAGCCCGCAAGCGAACTGGTGGGGGGAGTTTTTCTAATTTTTTCGAATCGCCCCCCCACCGCTTCAGCCTTCGCACAAACCGCTCGGCTTCATCGTCGGGCTTTCCCCTCGGGAAGCCCGACTCTCAAGGGGGGAGTGGTTCTTCTCTCTAGTCGGAAGGAAATGCTGTTCATGGGGGGGAGTGATTTTAAGAGCGTGCTTTTTGCAAATTGACCTAAAACAACCGTCCGCCGATGACGGCGCCCTTCTCATCCGGCGCGATGAGCACTACCTCGCCTTGGGCGTCCGGCACGCCGAGGGTCAAAACTTCCGACATGAAAGGCCCTATCTGCCTCGGCGGGAAGTTCACCACGGCGAGCACGAGCTTTCCCTGGAGTTCTTCCCTGGAATAAAGCGCCGTGAGCTGGGCGGATGATTTCCTGACCCCAAGCTCTTCGCCGAAATCGATCCAGAGCTTGTAAGCCGGTTTCCTCGCCTCGGGGAAATCCTCTACTTCGACCACGCGCCCCAGCCGGATGTCCAGCTCCTCGAAATCCTCCATCGTCGCCATTTTCACCCTTCTCCTGCTTCATGGGCCGTGCGCGTCCGGCGCGCCGGAATCCCGGGGCGGTTTCACGCACGGGCGTAGGGGAGCGCTTCAGTCTATCGGCTCGCCCTCGGTTCTTTCCATCTCGAGAATATCGGCGCGCAGCCTTTGCGTGACGGGGCCGGGGGCGGGGATGGGTCGCCCGTC
Source organism: Nitrospinota bacterium (assembly GCA_011523725.1). GTDB lineage: Bacteria > UBA8248 > UBA8248 > UBA8248 > UBA8248 > Bin107. The sequence goes on along the minus strand of WTGD01000436.1, from coordinate 519 downwards.
CACTTCGGCCACCGCGTGCACCCGGCTGAACGAAGAGGTGAGAAAACACTCATCCGCCGTGTAGAGGTCATAGAGCGTGAGGTCGGCCTCTTCCGCGAAAATTCCCGCCTCGGCGGCGATTTCGAGCACGACCTTACGCGTGATACCGTCGAGCACATTATGCGCTTTCGGCGTCTTGAGCGCGCCGTTTTTCACGATGAATATGTTCTCCCCCGGCGCCTCCGCCACGAAGCCGCGCACGTCGAGCAGGATCGCCTCATCGAAGCCCGATTCGACGGCCTCGATTCTCGCCATCACGTTGTTCAAGTAGTTGAGCGATTTCACGCGCGCCTCGAACGATTCAGACGGCACCTTGCGCACCCCCGCCGTCTTGAGTCTGAGTCCTGCGCCCTTCGCCTTGTAGCTCGAACCAGTTTCTGCTGGAGGTGCGGGGTCGTGCAGGAGCACGGCGAGCGTCGCCTTGTCCGTCACTCTCGGGTCGAGCAGGGGGTAGCCCGCGCCGCGAGAGATGACGACGCG
>WTGD01000366.1 GCA_011523725.1 Nitrospinota bacterium | reverse complement strand
ATCCTAACATAACCGAGCCGGTGTTTGTCATCCCGTAAATTCAGTTTCATTCATCATCGGGACCGAAAACGCGTTCGAAAATCCGGTCCAGATTTTTCAGGTGGGCGTCCATGTCAAAACAGTGCGCGAGTTCCTCTTCGCCCAACACGCCGCCCACTTGGGGGTCCGCCGCCAATTTCGCTTGAAAATCGCCTCCCTCGGCCCATGTTTCCATGGCGGGTGCCTGAACGCGCGCGTAGGCTTCCTCACGTGTGATGCCCGTTTTGCGAATCAGGGCGAGCATGACGTGTTCGCTGAGAAGCAACCCCTTCGAGCGCGCGAGGTTTTCCAGCATCTTGTCGGGATAGACGACCCAGTTCTTCATCAAGTCGTTGAGTTTGACCAGCATGTAATCCACGAGAATCGTGCTGTCCGGCAATATGATCCGCTCCACGGATGAGTGGGATATATCGCGTTCGTGCCATAAGGGAACATTTTGCAGGGCCGCAGTGGCGTTTCCCTGCACCACGCGGGCTAGGCCACAAAGCTGTTCCGATACCACGGGGTTTCTCTTGTGGGGCATGGCGGAACTTCCTTTCTGGCCCTTGCTGAAGAACTCTTCCGCTTCGCCCACTTCATTTCTTTGCAGATGGCGCACCTCCGTCGCCACGCGAGAGATGCTCGCCGCCACAAGAGCGAGCGCGAGGTGATACTCCGCATGGCGGTCGCGCTGGATGATTTGGTTGCTTACACGGTCCACCTTGAGTCCCAGGCGCGCGCAGATGGCCTCTTCGGCATCCGGCGGGATGTGGGGACACGCGCCTACGGCGCCTGAAATCTGGCCGACGCGAACGGTTTCCCGCGCGCGTTGCATTCGCTCGTATGCGCGCTCGAACTCGGTGTACCAGGTGGCTATTTTGAGGCCCAAAGTAGTCGGCTCGGCGTGCATCCCGTGGGTTCGGCCCGATATATTGGTGCGTTTGTGCTCCAGGGCACGTTTTTTCAGGGTCTTTTTGAGTTCCTGAATGTCATTGAGGATAATGTCTGCTGCGGATATGAGTTGAAGCGCGAGGCCGGTGTCGAGGACGTCGCTGCTCGTCATGCCGAGGTGGATATAGCGCGAGGATGGCCCTACATGCTCCGCCACGTTCGTGAGAAAGGCAATGACGTCGTGCTTGGTAACGCGCTCGATTTCCTTGATTCGTTCGGGGTCGAAAGCTGCCTTGGATTTAATCTCTTCCAGCTCATTTTCGGGGATTTCGCCTCGCGCGCACATTTCCTCGCATACAGCTATCTCCACGTCGAGCATGCGCTGCAGTTTTTCCCGCTTTTCCCATATTTTCGCCATTTCGGAGCGTGTGTATCTCGGAATCAAGAAATTTCCCCCGCTATTCCTCCGGCTCCCACGAGAGGAGTCGGCTCATCCTGAGAGGCGCTCAGGAGATTTCTCCGTTCGTGGCCGTTCAACGCTTTCCGGGCCGTTTCGAGAATAAGCTGGTTCTCGTTGTTCTCTTGTGAGATATGAGCGCAGATGAGCCACTCGAAATCGGCCGTTGCGATGTTCTTGAGCAGCTTGGCTGCGTCCTCGTTGCTGAGGTGTCCGAGTTTTCCTCGAATCCTCTGTTTGATCGGCCATGGGTAAGGGCCATTGATGAGCATTTCCACGTCATGATTGAATTCCAGGACGAGTCCTTGAAGTCCCTGGAGCCGCTGGCGCGCCAGATTCGTGACGAATCCCATGTCGGTGGCGAAGCCGACACGCCGTCCGTCTTCAGCGTTGAATATCATCCCGAATGGATCGGCCGCGTCATGGGGCGTACTAAAGGGCTCTACTCGTATGCCGCCAATGTGAAAGGGAAGCCCTACTTCGATTTCCGTCCACTCTGGCGTTTTACCGATCGTCTCCAGGCTCGCCGTGTATGTGGCTTTGTTCGTCCAAATGGGCAGGTTCCACCTTCTCGCCAAAGTGCCTGCACTTCTGATGTGATCGATGTGTTCATGCGTTAGCACGATGGCCATCAGTTCCTGCGGAAGAATGCCGTAGATTTCGAGGCGTTTTGTAATTTGCCGTGCGCTGAGGCCCGCATCGACGAGAAACGCCGCGCCGTTCGAGCGAACCAAAGCGGCGTTTCCCCTGCTCCCGCTGCCTAGAATTCCAATTTCCACGTCTCTCGTCCCGTCGTTATTTCCACTCAGCCATTGAGGGCGATTTTCCGCTCTTTCGAGTCCCTGGTGAAAACTTCATCGATGCGGTGGCAAATGTAATGAAGAGCGGCTTCATGGGCTTCCTGTATGAAATCTGTGTCATTCGAGGGTACTATCGCGGCATATTTCGCAGCGTGAGAGGCGGGGCCTCCATCCCTGCCAGTCATAGCGACGCCAAGCAATCCGAGGGCATCGGCTCGATTGAGAGCGGAGACGATATTGGTTGACTTACCGCTGGTGCTCAAACCCAGGGCGACGTCTCCCGCTCGTCCGTGCGCCTGAATCTGGCGGGCGAAAATTTCTTCGTATGCATAGTCATTCCCGATGGCGGTGAGGGCGCTCGTGTCGCCGCTGAGGCAGATAGCGGGCAGGGGAGCGCGATCAGCCAAAAAACGGCCTACGAGTTCGCCCGTAAAGTGCATGGCGAGCGCTGCGCTTCCACCGTTGCCGAAGGCGATAATTTTCCTTTCGGACACCAGGCATTCGACGATGACGCTGCAGATATCGTCTATCTGCCGGGAGTAGTCGCTCGTGGCAAGCGATTCATATTTCACGGCGCGTTCGGCCAGGAACTCCTTTGCCGATGATCCCAAAGGATGCCTCTGAGTAGTGGGGCGGTAGGGGAGGTGGAGCAGGGAATCCACCCAGTGCCCTGCAATCTAGCCGATCCACGGGCTGAATTTCAAGGGTTGATGTCTAATCGTTTCCTGAAGTCATCTATTGTGGCCAAAAGGCCCTTCTCCAGAGAAATCGCCGGCTCCCACGCGAGATGTTTTTTCGCTTTCGCGATGTTCGGTTGGCGAATTTTCGGATCGTCAACAGGCAGCGGCTCATGCTGAATTTTCGAATCCGTGCCAGTGAGCGCGATGATTTTCTCCGCCAGGTCGAGAATCGTCATCTCGGAAGGATTTCCAAGGTTGACGGGTTCATGAATTTCGCTGTCCATCAGTTTGATTAGGCCATCGATGAGATCGGTGATGAAACAAAAACTTCTCGTCTGCTTGCCATCGCCGAAGATGGTGATTGGTTTATTTCGAATGGCTTGCGAGATAAAGGCGGGTATCGCGCGTCCATCCGCGATTCGCATTCTCGGACCATAAGTATTGAAGATGCGGGCGATGTGCGTGTTGAGGCCATGCGTTCGGTGATAGGCCATGGTCATGGCTTCTGAGAATCTCTTGGCTTCGTCATACACGCCGCGCGGCCCGATGGGGTTGACGTGGCCCCAGTATTCCTCATGCTGCGGATGAATCTGGGGGTCGCCGTACACCTCCGAAGTGGAAGCCAGAAGAAAGCGCGCTTTTTTCTCCTTCGCAAGCCCCAGAGCGTTATGTGTGCCGAGAGAGCCGACCTTTAGTGTTTGGATGGGAAATTTCAAATAGTCGTTCGGGCTGGCCGGACTTGCAAGATGAAAAACGGCGTCCACGCTTCCCTCGACGTGGATGTGTTGGCTCACGTTGTGATCGATGAGCATAAAATTCAATGCTCCGTTTTCGAGGAGGTGAGCGATGTTGGAATGGTTTCCGGTAAGGAAATTGTCGACGCATACGACGTCGTTGCCCAGAGCGATGAGTTGGTCGCACAAATGGGAGCCGATGAAGCCCGCTCCACCCGTCACCACGACGCGAGAGTTTTCCATTGTCAGGGTTTGGCCGGTGTTTTCCCGATGCTGAAATATTCAAAGCCAGCATCTGTTACTTGTTCAGGAGAGTAGATGTTTCGGCCGTCGAATATAATCGGCTCCACCATCTCTGTTTTTAAGCGATTCAGATTCAATTGAATAAAGTCGCGCCACTCGGTGACGATAACAATCCCGCTTGCACCTTTCGCCGCTACGTAGGGGCTTTGGCAGTATTCTATACCCTCATCTCCAATGATCCGCCTGGCGTTTTCGGTCGCGATGGGGTCGTATACGCGCAGCTCGGCTCCTGCTTCTCGGAGCGCATGACAAATCTCGATGCTTTTGGCCTCGCGCATGTCGTCCGTGTCCGGCTTGAACGATAGCCCCAAAACGCCGATCGTTTTTCCTTCGAGCGGCAAGCGGCTCGTCGCACCGAGTCTATCGATAATTCTTTGGACGAACCGGGGTACTCGGTTGTCGTTTTCCGCTCTTACGGCTTCTAAAATCGATATCTCAGCACCGAGTTTTCGGGAGGCTTGCAACAGGGCATCGATGTCTTTTGGGAAGCAGGATCCGCCATAGCCCAGGCCCGCCCCGAGAAAGGCGGGGCCGATCCGCGAATCGGCGCCAACCCCTTTGGCGACCTCTCGAATATCCGCTTGCGTTTTCTCGCAAAGATTCGCCACTGCATTGATGAAACTGATTTTTGTCGCCAGAAACGCGTTCGAGGCATATTTTATCAACTCGGCGCTTTGCGTGTCCGTGATGATGCAAGGTGCGTTCAGGGCTTGGTATAGAAGCTGGACGATTTTCGCCGCTTTCTCCGATGCTGAGCCGATAACGATGCGGTCCGGCTGGAGCGTGTCCCGCACCGCTTGCCCTTCGCGCAGGAATTCCGGATTGCAGACCACGTCGAAATCCGTCGAAGCGACGCCATTTTTTTCGATGACCTCTCGAACGAAATCCCCCGTGCCGACGGGTACGGTGCTTTTGTTGACGATGATCTTATAGCTGTTCAGCGCGCGGGCGATGCCTGTCGCTGCTGCCTCCACCTGCGAGAGGTTCGTTCCGCCATCCTCGACGGGCGGCGTACCCACGCAGACAAAAATGATCTCGCTCTTCAAAACGGCTTCGGGTATGGAGGTGGTGAAGGTGAGCCTGCCTTCTCTCAAGTTGTGTTTCAGCAGTTCGGGCAGTCTGGGTTCATGGATGGGGCAGCCGCCCGAGTTTAGGGTATCCACGCGGTTTTGGTCGATATCCACGCCGATGACGTCGTTGCCCAAGTCGGCGAATACGGCCCCTGTAACCAACCCGACATATCCACATCCAATAACGCAAATATTCACTGAATTGTCTCACACTTCATCAAAAAGCAGGTTGCGCATAAAACGAGAGAAAGGCCGCGCGATGTTACTCAAAAAGAAGACACCCATGAACGACTTCCCCAAAATCCGCCTTCTCGCAAACCATTTCGTCTGCTCGTGAAACCCGGAGCCCTCTCGCCTTCGAGCAGACCGATGAGACTAAAGCCGAGGAAGACCTCGCTTTTATCCTTGGTGTCGGTGAACGTGAGCTCTACGCCCCAGCAGCAATCGAGGTAGCGCGCCGTGATGCTTTGTTCCAGTGTGGTCTTTTCGGTTTTGTTCAAACGCGAAAAGTATTCGAGAGAAAGATTCTCGTTGAGGGAGAACCCTCCTGCGAAATTCAGATAACTGCTTTCCGCGCTTTCCGGGTAATAGTTTCTTTGGCGCGTCCAGGTTCGATCGAGATTGAGAAACCATTTCTCCCCGCCGTCGAGAAAGACACCCGTGGAGTGTTCGCTGATTTCCAAGTCATAGGGGTTGTATTTGAATTGTTGCAGCAGGCGAAGTTTGGAGAAGGGCTGTGATTCGAGGCTGAAAGTGATGTCGCTCAAAGGACGTTTCGGTTTCGTGTCCAGGTCTTCATTTCTTCGCGCTTCGACGAGATCATAAATCTGGCTGATTCGGTAGCGGAACAACTGCCTTGTCTGGAACCCTTCTTTTATGGGCAGTTTCGTCAGCACACGGTTCACGATGGCGTATTCGACGGCATGCTCATGCTGAAGAGTGTCCACCATGTCCAGGGGGATAATCAGGCTTCTGTCGTATGCGTCGTTGTTCGGGCTGTATTGATACGTTGTTTCGAATGAGAGGATGTGCTTGAAATCCCGGAAGGGACCGAGTTCGCCTCGGTAGACTTTGCTGTATCGGGGGCCAATCGCATGAAGCCTCGCAAACCACATTTCACGCGACAGGCCGGATTCCACGTATTGCGCCTCATCGAAATCTGAACCTGTCCCCGGTTCTGTTCTTTGATGCGTCCAGTGAGTCCTGCGGAATCCGACTTCGGGTGTCAGGCCAAGCCAGGGAAATGTCTCCAGGCGAAAAGATAAAGATGGCTCGACGTGAAAGCGGCTCAGCCGGAGCGTGTTTTCGTTCTCCGATTTTCTGAAATTGGTGAAAGAAGAATCCAAATTAAAGTAAAAATTGCTTTTCCCCAAACGTTTGTTGTAGATGTCCAGAATAATTTCGGGCGCTTTTTGATACAATTGTCCATCGTTTTCACCCAATCCTTCGCGTCGTCTCATTCCCACTTGGAACTGTCCGGCAATTTTGGGAAGGTTTTGCGTGAAAGTGACATGGGTGTCCGTGTCCTGCCGCGTGCGCGTCAGCAAATCGCCTTCAAGGGAGCGGTCGTTCGGCGGGCGTTTTTGCAAATCGACCACCGCGTGCAGATTGGCGCCGATGTCCTTGAAATTCGTGCGATGGAAACCTCTGGCGTCCCAAAAGGTTGACCGCTCGATTTTGTCTTGCAGGTAGCGACCCGCTATCTGTCCCGAGGTATTCCGATTTGGTGTGTAGCGATACTCTCCTTTGTAGCGGGTGCCGCGCTTGGTGAAATAATCGACCCCAAAGGTAGCGTCCGTCGAATCGCTGATGGCCCAGAAAAATGAGGGGGAAAACTGGAAACCGCTTCGACTGCTCGAGCCGATGCCCGGCAGCAGGAAGCCGGTGGCTCTTTTCGTTTTTATCGGCACCATGACCCAGGGGAAAAAGGCCGCCGGCACGCCCTTCACCGTCATGGTGGGGGCTTCGAGTTGGGCATAGCCCTCGACCTGGAAAGTCGCCCGCTCGAAGCCGAAAGCCCAGTCTGGGAGATCTCCTTCGCAAGTTGTGAAAGTACCTCCCTGAATTTCATATCGGTCTTCTGACAAGCGCCGAATCACTCGTCCCGTCACATAATATGTGGTGCCGATGATGCCGCGCGCGTTGAACACGACCATCCGTTCGGTATCGAGATTGAACTCGATACGATTGGCTACGATGCGGTCGTTCGCGGCCTGAAAAACAATGTTTCCGGTGGCGACGCCATCGCGCGTGGATGTTTGAACCTCGATATGGTCAGCACGGATCCTTTTGTCTAAATACCGGATGTCTGCAGCCCCGCGGCCGATTATCCGTTGCCGCTCTCGGTCTTCTCGTATCTCATCGGCCGTGATGGAGATAGACGCTTCGCGTTCTTTCGAGAACTGAGGTTTCTCGTTGCTTTTCAAAGTTGACGCAGGCGGGGCTTGGGCTTGCGCGCCGCTGTTTTGCTGCGCCTGCGCGA
>WTGD01000357.1 GCA_011523725.1 Nitrospinota bacterium | reverse complement strand
GCGTGGTGGCCACCACGCCCGCCGACAGGAGGATGCGGCGGAACGCCTCGATGCGATCATCGCCTGGCCGCTCGAAGGCGACGCCGGGAAAGGGATTCCAGGGGATGAGGTTCACCTTACATTTCAACCCTTTAAGGAGTCTCGAGAGCGCCTTGGCGTCCCCTGCAGAGTCGTTCACCCCCCGCAGCATGACGTATTCAAAGGTGATGCGGCGCCGCTCACCCATCGGCAGTTCCCGGCATTCATCGAGCAGCGCCTCCAGATTCCACTTGCGGTTCACCGGCACGAGTTTTCCCCTGGTCGCATCATCCGCCGCATGCAGCGATACGGCCAGACCCACGCCCGGCACGGCGGAGACGAAATCTTTCAACCTCGAAACGACGCCCACAGTAGATACGGTAAGCCTCCTGGAGCCGACGCCGTTCGCCTGCGGGTGCGTGAGAATCCTCACTGCCTTTACGGTGGCGTCAAAATTATCAAGCGGTTCTCCCATTCCCATGAACACGACGTTGTGAAAACGCTCCCCCGGAGCAAGGAGGTTTCTTGCAGCCAGGAATTGACCGACGATTTCACCGGCCGTCAACTGCCTGACGAAACCCATCTTCGCCGTCAGGCAAAACGCGCACCCCATCGCACATCCAACCTGCGTGGAAACGCAAAGAGACCACCGCATGACGCCGTTTACGTTTTTCATCGGTACCCGGACGCTCTCGATCCGCGCGCCGTCACGAAGACGCCATAGATATTTTTGAGTGCCGTCCGTGCTTTCACTCTCCCGATCGAGTTCGAAAGTCTCCAGGCGAGCCGCTTCCCCGAGCTTTGCCCTGAAACCCTTGGGAATATTGGTCATTTGGGAGAACTCGCTCACGCCGTGAGCGTAAACCCATGAGAATATCTGCCGGCCTCTGTAGGGGGGTTCCCCCATCTCCTCGCATAAGGAAACAAACTCCTCCTCATCCATGCCGACAAGTCCGACAGGCCGAGAGGACAGCGATTGTTCTACCCGACCAGTTGCGATTGTTGATAACGAGTCATTTTTCATGGATAGCTCATGGTGTTATGGTTTGCCCGTTTCATTTCGGACTTGAATCATAACATGGTTGTCCATAATCGGATGGAAAGCATTCACATGAGCATACGCGCGCTTCTCTTAGACCACGACGGCACGCTTGTCGACAGCTATGATGGCATCGCCAAGTGCATGCGCCTCATGTGCCGTGATCTGGGCGTACCCGAAATGAGCGACGCGGAAATTCTCGCATCCATCGGCCCTACACTTGAGGAAAGATTTACCGAACTGTGGGGCGAAGACATGGCTGAGGAAGCAGTGCACATCTACCGTTCCCATTACAAGATTCATAATGCCGCAGGCACCCATATCATGCCCGGGGCGAAAAAAACTCTCGAAACCCTCGCACACCGCGGCATTCAGATGGCTTGCGTTTCGAACAAGGCATGGTTTTTCTGCAAGGAGCAGTTAGAACATGTCGGGCTCTTGCCCTACATTCGAGTAGTATTCGGACACCGCCAGGGATATGCGCCGAAACCGGCCCCTGAAATGCTTTTTGCCGCTATCGAATCGCTCAAGGTGAAACCGGAAGAAGTCGTCATGGTTGGGGATACAACAACGGACTTGCAGGCCGCCAGAAACGCATCCATCCCTGCATGGATCATTAAGGGGAAATACTCCCGGCATGATGAGATAATGAAATTAAACCCGGACAGATATTTGGAAAAACTAGAGGACATCCTGGATCTGATATAATTCACTTAGTGCCGCTTGCGCACTCGATGATGGTTTTCTATCTTTCGTTTTGTTCAGGGAATAGCGGCGCATGATTGCACCAACCCGAGTCCGCCGAATTATCTCCATTTTGCGCAAGAGACTGCTCTCGCTCTTTCATCTCGTGGCTTTGTTTGAATCGAAATGGAAAGGCGCTCCGCCCAGACCAATTCAAATACTTTCCCCGGAATGAATCTCATGAACCTCATCATCAGCGCCCTGCTCGCCATTTACATTTTATTCCTGATACTCGAACTAAAAGATTTGCGCCTCGGGCAAAGTAAATACAAGTGGGCTCTTTCGAGACTCCCGCTGGCCGGAATTGCTCTTGCCGCTGTATGGATGCTCCATGCGCAGCCGCTACCCGCTATAACAAAATTGATGCAGTTAAAAAAAATCTCACTCCTCTCCCCAAAAATTCACCCCGATGAACAAATGAATACGACGACAAGTGGAAATTCCGCAACCGAAGAACCTGGAGTCTTTTGGTACATACACCATTACTCCAAGCTCTACGGGGTCGACCCCCTGCTGGTGCGCGCCGTCATCGAGGTGGAAAGCAACTTCAATCCAAAGGCCGTTTCTCAAGATGGGGCCAAAGGACTGATGCAAATCAACCCGATTACCGCCAAACACCTAGGCCTCAACGATGCTTTCGACGTCGGGGAAAACATCGAGGGCGGGGTTCGCTATCTACGATATTTACTTGAGTCATATGGCTGGAATTTGCATATGGCGCTGGCCTCATACAACGCGGGGCCCGCGAACATCCGGCGCTACAAGGGGATTCCTCCCTTCCAGGAGACACGCCGATATGTCTCAAGGGTCATCAAAATATATGAACGCCTCCAAAGAACGAATGAAGTATTCAACGACACCTCCCGATTTTCAGCATTGCTCCGTTTGTCGCTCAACCCCGAAGCAACAACGGACAGAGCCATTCAGCGGCAAACAACACCGCAGTGAGCTTAAACAAAGGATGTTTTCAATCCGGGAAAGTGCAGGTTTTCGCTGCGTATGGAAATAATGCGTCATTCTGAAATCACATTGCCAAACCATGCGTGGGTTCTATATTTTACAATTCAATGAAACCACCCGACCCGATTTATGAACAACGCATCGCACCAGGACATAGAATGCCGACCAGACTCGCCTCGCCAACTACCCGAAAACGAAAAATCCTGAAACTCACAGATAGACTATTGGCACGCTTCGGAAAACCAAAACGGACAAAGCGAAGCAACCTCCTTGATTCTCTGGTCGAAACCCTGCTCTCACAAAGCACGACGGATCATAACCGCGACATGGCGTTTGATTCTTTGAAAAAAACTTTCACCAACTGGGATGAAATCGCCGACGCCTCTCAAGAATCTCTGGCCCAGGCAATCCGTTCGGCTGGTTTGGGGAATCAAAAAGCCGGAAGAATACGGGATTTTCTCAGATGGTTGCGCGCGGATCGAGAACAACTCTGCCTGGAATTCTTACACCAGGAACCAGATGATTTCGCCGTGCGGTATCTTACGCAACACAAAGGCATCGGCATCAAAACCGCTTATGTCACCTTGATGCTGGCTTCAAACCGGGATTTGTTCCCCATAGACGTCCATATTCACCGGATCATGATTCGTCTGGGCATCATCGCCGAGAAGACCACCCCCGAGAAATCTCATTCCGTGCTCGCGCCGCTCATCCCAAAAGGACGTGCGCATGAATTGCACATGAACATGCTGAGTTTCGGGCGAACCATTTGCACCGCTCGCAACCCCAAATGCACTGCCTGTGATTTGAGACGAATGTGCTCCTACTATAAAGACAAAAACCTGAAAAAATCCAAAGGCGGAGAACTACATCTTTCGCAAAAGCAAATCGACTCATGAAATGGGTCCAACTGATCGGCCCGGGCGAACTACTGGCCATCGCATCTTCCATCACATTCTCCGTGGCGCAAACTTTCCTCAGGCAAGGAATGAGAAGCGTATCTCCACTGGCCGCCGCCTTGATAGTCAATGGAATCGTAAGCCTGGGCGGTTTCATCCTATCCCTCTTGAACGGCACGCTATTCACCTCCAAAGCAGAAACCATTTTTTGGTACGCCGCCGTGGGCCTCGCGGGTCCCACCATAGGCAGATATTTCTACTTGGTGGGAGTCTCCCGTATCGGCCTCAGCCGCACCGTGCCCATATCCTCGGCGGCCCCGATTTGGGGAACTTTTTTCGCAATCCTTATATTGGGAGAAACACCAACGGTCATGGTCGTCCTCGGCACCCTGGGCATCGTCTTCGGCGTATCCATTCTCGGAATACAAGACGACAAATCTCAATCTTTCAAAAGCTGGTTTCAGGGAGCGCTCATATTTCCGCTCGTCGCATCACTGGCCTATGCGATTGCACCCATCTTCGCCAAGTTCGCCTATACGCATCAAATGACGCCAAGCGTCGGCATGGCCGTCTCTTTCGCCACGGCCAATTGCCTCCTCCTGCTTACAAAACCAATCCTGCCCGGCCAAAGTGAGATACGTGGCAAAAAAAGAGGGTTCATGTGGGTAGCAGGCGCAGGGCTTATCGGTATTTGCAGCTCCTTCATGCTCTGGACGGCCTTCACGATGGCGAACGTATCCACTGCGCTGCCCTTGAGCCGGATTGCACCGATTTGGGTACTGATTCTGAGCTATTTTTTCCTGGGCAAGCTCGAAACAATCAACCGGAAAACAGTTTTGGCCACGATTTGCGTCGTCGCAGGCGGAGTTCTAATCACCGCCTTCAGAAATTAACCCTGAAGAGAAGCAACACGCCAAACTCCTCTCTCGGCTTCGAATCTCCAGCGTCCAGGCGAAACCCTATCTGCCCGCCGCCGCCTCGGCCACGCGGGGGGAATACACGAGGTCGTCCACCTGGGGCGGATCTTCGAGGAAGCCCGCCGCCTTGAGCGTCAGCACGTCGTTCGTGCCGTCGGAGTGCAGGAAGCTCAGCGCATCACGCATGAGTTTCTCGATGGGGTTTTTCCGCATATACCCCGCCGCCCCCCAAAATTCCATCGCCTCCTGGCAAACCTGTACGGCGGACTCGGATGCGAATACCTTGCTCAGCATCGCATTTTTCCGATCCATCTCCTCGAGTTGGGTAGACCACGCCGTACGCCACAAATAAGATCGAGAGGCTTCGATTTTCATCGCCATCCGCGCCAGTCTGATTTGCTGAAGCTGATGACCGAGCAAAGGCACGCTGCCCTGGATTCTGGCATGCCCATATTGCAAAGAGAGATCATACGCGCGTTGCGCGACTCCCAGGACAGTGGCGCCCGCCTGGATGTTGCTCCCGTGTCTGATGAACAGATTCGCCAGCGCCGGCAAGGCCTGGCCCACTTCCCCGATTTGGTCTTCTTCAGGAACTTCCACATCATGAAACTCCAGCGTGCCGTTCTGAACACACCGCTGGCCAAGTTTGTCCCACACTTCCGTGACTTCAAAACCCTTGGCGTCAGAGGGAACCAAAAAGGCCGTGAGACTGTTCATCATGGGATTGTCTTTATCCGTGCGGGCGGCGATCTGGTAGACCTTGGCGAGACCTCCATTGGAGATATACCGTTTGGTGCCGTTCAACACCCAGCGGTCTCCTTTTTTTTCCGCATACGTCTGTATTCCGGCGCCGGGCTGCTGATTCGGCCAGACGTTGTCGCTGCCCGCCATGGGTTCCGTCCAAGCCGTTGCCAGAATGCACTCATCATCATCCATGATTTTGGGGAGCCATCGATTTTTCTGCTCATCGTTCGCCATGTTGGCGATGGACGTCATGATCTTCCACGTCTGATCGAATGCGACGGCGAGTCCCAAATCTCCATAGGCCAGCGTCTCACCCACGATGGCGCAAGAAAGCACGTCGGCGCCTTCTCCTCCATATTCTCTCGGGACGGTAAGCGTCCTCAAGCCGCGCTTCGAGCCTTCTCTGATGACTTCCCAGTTAAAGGATGCTTCAGGATCTTCGATGCGGTCCGCGACTTCCGCGGCGGGGATCATGACTTCGGTGGCGAATCTTTTCGCAATATCTCTGAGTTCCATTTGCCGGGGGGTGAGCTGGAAATCGACCATCTGCTATATCCTCCAAGAGAAATCGTCATGGCGATTCTGGCGCGATGAAATTGCTGCGAACCATCATGCCGAGAAAGTTCCGCTGTTGCTCCTGCGTTTTCCGGCTATCGGGATATGAGCGCATTCTAATGGGCGGAAGGATTCTCGCACAACTCGATGCGTATGTTCCCCGGTCCCCTGACGTATGCGATCATCCGCCCGCCAATACCTCGGCGCACGGGCTCCACCATAATCTCCGCCCCTCTCGCCCTCAGCCATTCAACGGCGGCTTCCACGTCCGGAACGCCGAACCCGAAATGATCCAGACCCTGAACCAGTTCCGGCCCTACGGAATCGGGCGTCTCTTCGGGCCGGACGCCGCGCGCGAAAATCATCAAGCGGCCGATTTGGATCGCTGCATTGGGCGAGCCCTTGAAGTCCTCGTCGTAGCGGACGATTTCCGCGTCGAATACGTTCCGGAAATAATCGGCGAACGCCCTCACGTCCTTACACACATAGTGAATATGATCAAAACCGAATTCCATGATATTCCTCAAAAATAAGCTTATGGGGTAATGATGATCGGTGAATCTTCTGAATCGGTGTCTTCTGAAACACTGCCATCATCGACTTCGTCTTCTCTTGTTTCACTTTCCCCACGCTGAGATTCCCGGACCTGGCGGATAATCCGTTCAAGCATAACATCGCCGCAATACTGAACCATTTCGACGAAGAACGGCGTGGGATCATCCACAGCGGCCCACATCTCATCCGCCAGCGTCACACATTCACGGGCCATTGCTTCATCGCCCGCTCGATGGAAAATATATCCATTGTCCTCCAGTTGGCCCGCAAAACGCTCGCGCAACGCCACGTCCTGAAAAAGTTCTTTCGCGCCGTTTTCGACGATTTGCTGAAGACGCTCTTCTCTCTGCCTGTCATCCAGCGCCACCTGACTTTCCATCGACTCCAAGAATTCCTGAAAATACGGCTCCACGCGCTCTACGTCCATCACCCAACCCCAAAACGGCCGGTGGGAGAACATCGTGCGCGCTTCCATCCTGCTCTCGCCTTCCGCGAGAGGATTCGCCAAGGCGCGGACGGGGTGCGGTCCCTCCACCGGATACGCGTCGGCCTCCGACAAGGGATCGAGCATGAGTTTCGAATGCGTAAAACCGCGCGGCAGCGGCGTTTCCGCCTCTTCGTTTTCGCGCTGACCGCGTTCAAGAAGCCAAAGGGCATACCCGGCGGGCACCTCATACGAAGCCAGACTGGGGATTTCCGCAATCCGGTGGAAAACATCGCGCAATTCCTTCGCGCTCATTTCCGCATCCGTGAACTCGACAATTCCTCGCCCTCGATGCAGCCGCGCCTGTACCAGATACCTTCCCCGTGGAACCCGGGAGCGAGCGAGCCACAACAGCATCTGTCCGCGTCCATCCACGGCGCTCGCCACCGCATGGACGTAATCGGGATAACCGGCCTTCTGGGCGATGGGGACGCCCGCATCGGGCGATTTTTCGATTTCCACGCCCTTGTTTTTCAACCGAAACAACGCTTTGCGAATTCGTGATGACGTGTCCTTGTCC
>WTGD01000136.1 GCA_011523725.1 Nitrospinota bacterium | reverse complement strand
CGGCCGCAAGCTGAGAGTGAAAATACCCGTGGCGGCGTATGTAACGGGGTGTTATGGATTCAGCGGGATTCTACTTGTCTGCGCCGCTTTCATCCTGGAGCAGCCACTCGGCGGATACTCCAGCAATACTTGGCTTCTCCTACTCGCCATGATACTCATCCCCACCTTGATCGGTCATACCTCCGTCAATTATGCCTTGGGACATTTGCACCCAGGGAAAGTGGCACTTGCCGTTGTGGGAGAACCGTTGGTGGCTACCGGATTGGCATGGTGGCTGCTTCAGGAAGTTCCTACATCCAGCCGGCTCTTCGCATGTTCTATCATATTGATGGGCATCATATTAGGAGGTAGGTCGAGAAGTTAGTATTTCTTATAATTTGGCGCGTATGGATTACTTTCTCGAATGGCGATAACAATGAGATTTGCCGGAACATGGGCATTACGGGGCAAAATGCAAGTAGCGATTGCCCGGCTTGAGAGGGTTGCCCTCGATTTCTTCTTGAAGGAGCGAGCGCGCCAGTCTACGATTCGCGCTGAATCCTCGCGAGGCGATGGAAAATGACTTCGAGCGTCAGATTGTGCGTGTTGTCTGATACGCATGGTCGCCTTGCGCGAGAGGTGGTCGAATTTTGTCAGGGTGCAGACCATATCTTCCATGCAGGTGATGTGGGTTCTGATTTTATCTTGCCGGAACTCGAGAGTATTGCCCCCGTCGCCTGTGTTTCGGGAAACGTGGATGCGCCCTCTTTAGCGCCGGTGCGGTTGAAAACCGTCATAGCAGGCTGGCGCATCATGATTCAGCATATTGTCTGGCACCGGGGAGGGCCGTCCCAGGAGTTGAAGATGCTTCTAGGGCGTGAAGCAATGGATTTGGTGATTTTCGGCCATAGCCACCAACCGCTTTGCCGAATGATTGACAAGACCGTATTTTTCAATCCTGGCAGTTGCGGCCCGAGGAGATTCAATCTTCCCAGGACGATTGGCGAGGTGCTCTTGGATGCTTCCGGTGGGTGGTTCCGAATCTCCGATCTGCTTCACGTAAAGGATGCGCCGCCTATCATTGAATTTCGTTTTGATCGTCGACGTTTTTCGAATGAAAGTTGATGCATGTTTTTATTGCATATGAATCGAGAGTGAAGCTATAGTGTGCAAGTGATGATTTTGGGAGCAGAAACGTATTTCGCATTCACTTTGCTCGGTCAGGAGGGATACGATTGAGAGTCAAGCTGGCGAAGACGGCTGGTTTCTGCTGGGGGGTGGAACGAGCGCTCGATATCGCTTTAGACACTGCCAATGATGCATCCAGCGAAGTTCTCACGCATGGGCCGTTGATTCACAATCCGCAAACGGTGGAATTGCTGGAGCAGAAAAGCGTTTTCGTTTCCGATCCCCAAGAGACGCCGAGCAATACAAGTCTGGTTGTTATCCGGGCGCATGGCATATCGCCGCAGGTGCGTGATCGCTTGAGAGGTTCGGGCGCCGGCATCAGAGATGCGACATGCCCCCTGGTAGCCAAAGTGCACGGGGTCATCAGAAAGCATTCCCGCATGGGTGCATTCACAGTAATTATTGGAGAAGAAGGCCACCCGGAGGTGGATGGCCACAAGGGCTACGCGGAAGCCGGCAGCCACCTGATAACATGCATGGAAGATGTGCCCGGGCTCCCGGACATCGGCGATCGACCTGTTGTCGTGGTCGCACAAACAACTATCAACATGCGCGAGTGGAAAGGTGTGGAAGAAGCGATTTTGCGGAAATACCCCCAAGCGCAAATGTTCAATACCATTTGCGATGCGACGGAGGTTCGTCAGGAAGAGGTAAAGAAATTAGCACCCGATGTCGATCTGATGGTCGTCGTCGGAGGCCGCAACAGCGGCAACACGAACCGCCTCGTGGAAGTAGCGAAAGAGGGGGGTGCGGATTCGATTCTCATCGAAACCGAAGATGAGATTGACGAAAAATTCCTGCAGCAATACAAGAACATCGCCGTAACGGCAGGCGCCTCTACGCCGGATTGGATGATCAGGCGCGTTGTCAACCGTATCGAGGCGATTCCCGATCCGAATCCAAATGTCGCAGATAAGCTTTTTGATATTCTCAAGGTCTTGTCTCGAGCGAATGCGCTTCTTTTCGTGTCCGCGTTGCTAGGCAGCATCGCTATGGCGAAATTGGGTGGTTTCTCTCTCTCGATGAAACTCGCCTTGACGGCAGGCCTTTATCTCTTCGCGGCTCATACGATAAATCGTTGTGTCAGCTATGAGGCGGATAGATACAATGAACCCAATCGGGCTCTTTTTTATGAAAAGCACAAACCCATTCTGTTGACCCTGTCCGGGGTCGCCGCCTTGGTATCCATCGCGTTCGGGGTGAGTATCTCCTACCTGACGGGGGGCATTATGGTGGCCGGACTTGTTTGGGCCATCTTTTGCAGTCTGAAGCTCGAGCCTCGCGCACTCGTAGGGCGGGTGATGAATCTCCCGGCTTTGAAGATTCTCGTTCTCGCATCGGGTTGGACCTTCAGCATGGCGGTTTTGCCCGCGCTGGCGAATTCTCAAGCGATTTCCACTGGCTGGGTAGTGTCGATTTTCGTCGCTTTCGGTTTGATTTTCTTCCGAACCGGCTTGATGGAGTTGAGAGACATTCAAGGCGATAGAATCGTGGGCAAGAGGACTTTGCCGATTGTTTTCGGCAAAGCGCAAACCGAAGCGCTTATGGGGGCGGTCTGCGCCGCGTTAGCTGCTGCTCTCGTTAGCGCCGCCATAAACGGGTGGGTGTCTCCGTCGTTCGGCTACATGATGCTCGTTCCGGTCATGTACGCGGGCGCATGCCTGTACTGGTATTCCCGAAAAATACTGGGTCATAGCGGGCTCATGGAAGTGGCCGCCGATCAGATTTTCATTGTTGCAGGTATTTTGGCTCTTCTGGTGACGTAGAGGATTCATCCAGTACAAAATAGCCGCGCTGAATAGGAGCGCGGCTATTTTTATTGGTGGTGCGTAGCGTTTTTGAATGAATATGTTCGCCTTTTAATTTCCTCGCGCAGCTCGTTTCGAGGCTTTCAGCGGGTTGAGTTTCTTCTCCAGAGGGGCCTCGAAGTCCACTTTAATATGCGTCGCAAGGGGACATCTGCCGCGTTCCCAGCGATTTTCCGGATTTGGAAATTTAGAGCAGTACTTTCCTTTTGGAAACTCCAGGATGTGCTCGCATGCTTTCTCGTCATCGCCCGAAAGGCATTCCTCGACGACGGGGAAGCAGGAACTCCCGTTGTATGAGCATTGGTTTCGCCCATTGGAGCCTTTCGATGCGAAATGACAGTCTACGGGTGCTTCTAAAAGCGTGCATTCCATTACTGAACTTCTCCTACGGAAATGAATAAAACGCCTTGAAATCAACCGGAATACGAAAGAACCAGCGACGAAGTGTATGGAAAAGCGCCGTCTCGTGCAACCTTCTGGCAGTGCGATTCGAGGAAATTTCCAGGATTTTGCGAAAATCTGAAATCGTTCATCATCCCCATGTAACACCATGGAAACATATTTCATGTAAATAATTCGTTTGAGTGGATACAGAGAACTGCTGTTCGTGGGGTTTATTGATTGACGACCAACCATTGCGTGTTATAGTCGATGAAAACCATCCCATTGGAACTTTCACTTGAACTTGGGGGATACAAGACATGCGATTGGTTGTTGCGATAATCAAACCTTTCAAGATGGACGAAGTAAAAGAAGCCCTTGGAGCCATCGGTGTGGCCGGCATGACGGTGACCGAGGTGAAGGGCTTCGGAAGGCAGAAGGGACATACGGAATTATATCGGGGAAGTGAATATGTCGTCGATTTTTTGCCGAAAATCAAACTGGAGATCATATGTGAAGATTCCAGTGTGGAGACCATTATCGATGCCATCATGGGCTCTGCGAGAACGGAAAAAATCGGGGATGGCAAGATATATGTACAGCCCGTCGAGGAAACCGTCCGAATTCGTACTGGCGAACGAGGTGTGGAGGCGATTTAACGATATCTTCCGATGACGCCATCTCTCAACCATTTATTAAAACTTCAAAACGATATTCGAGAAACTACTCATGCCGCCAGCGGGTGGGAACGAAGCGGTTTTCTCCGCTATATCAAGGAGGCGTACGCGCAGGCGGGAGAACATATATGCAATGCGCAGCGTGAGGGCGCGGGCGGATACGAATTGTGTGAAGCCCATGCGAATTTCATGGATGCGTATATTGCTCAAGTCTATGCGTACGCTTTGGAGGGAGAAAGGAGAAAATCCGGCAAAAGCGATCAGGTGTTTTCATGCGCTCTGGTAGCGATTGGTGGGTATGGGCGGGGGGAATTGTCTCCTGGTTCGGATATCGACCTGTTGTTTCTATTTTCGGGACATGAGGGACAAATCAGTGAATTGATACGCTCTGTCTTGTATCTAATGTGGGATGCAGGTCTTACGATAGGTCATAGCGCTAGAACCATTTCTAATTGTCTGAAAATAGCCAAGGAAGATTACCAAAGCGAAACCGCCATGCTGGAGAATCGTTTATTGGCGGGCAGTAAAGAAGTTTTCCGGGAATTCAACAAGAAATTCGATGGTTACCTTCATCGTGTCGCGAAAAGTTCGCATCTTCGAAATCGCCTTGAAGAACGAATGAGACGATACCGCTCATGGGATCCTTCGGTTTATGTCTTAGAGCCGAACGTAAAGGAAAGTGCTGGAGGCTTGCGGGATTTCCATGCCGTCTGCTGGTTGGCCAAGGCTTTTGGCCTGAAGGAAATGGATGAAATATGGCGCAAGGGCTGGGTGCCGCAAGCGGAGTGCGAAAAGGCGATGAAGGCTTATGATTTTCTCCTTCGCATCCGAGCTCAACTCCACATACGCGCAAAAGCCAAGAACGATATGCTGAACTTTCAAGCGCAAGCCGAGGTCGCGCCCGCGCTGGGTTATGAAGATGAAGAAAACGCTTTGGCCAGTGAGTGCTTGATGCGTGATTACTTCTTGCATGCCAGAGACCTGCACATTTTTTGCCGGGATTTTTTTGAAACCCTAGAAGACCATCTGAAGAGCAGAAGATGGGTCAACAGAAAACCCAGGCTCCAGCCCCTCGAAGATGGATTGGCTTTGCAGGATTATCATTCGCTCGTTCTGGATGAGTCCAATCCTGAAATAGTTCTTGAAAATCCTAAGGGCTTGATGAATATCTTCGAGTGTCAATATCGCTTCGGGTGCCGATTATCTCCGAACGTGAGAAATTTTGTTCGAGCCCACCTGGATACCGTCGACGATAGTTTTCGCTCTTCACCGGATGTAAGAGACAGCTTCTTACGGATATTGAGTGGCAAGGCCGGTGTGACGACTACGATGCACGAAATGCACGGTCTCGGTCTTTTGGGGCGTTATATCCCCGAGTTTGAACCTCTGACATGTTTCGTCCAGTACGATCATTACCATCGATATACGGCGGATGAACATACTTTGTTGACCCTGGCGGCATTGGATGAGCTCACATACACGAAAGACGTGTCCTTGCAACAAGTGGCTCATATTCATAGAGAGATGGAGCGTACCAATATCCTTAGGCTTGCGCTTTTGTTTCACGATATCGGAAAGGCTAGAGGGCCGAGGCATGTGCACAAGAGTTCATCCGCGCTTCCCGACATCATCATGCGTATGGGCCTGCCGGCGGACCAGGGAAGCATCATCGAATTTTTGGTGGCATGCCATATTGAAATGAGCATCACGGCTGAAAGGCGTGATATCGACGATCCTGTCTTGATCAGCAATTTCGCCGATAAAATGGAGACAGTGGAAAGGCTCCAAATGCTTTATCTCTTGACCTATGCGGATATTTCCGCCGTCGCTCCAGGTATATGGAACGAGTGGAGAAGTGCTTTAATCTACGAACTGTACAAACGAGTGCTCAGGGTGATGGAAACGGGAGAGGATTTGTACAGGAGAAAGCGCACGGAAGACACCGTAGAGCAGGTGAGTTTAGAGGCGAGGGCTGGAGGAAGCCGGATAGGGCGCGAAGAAATCGCCGGGCATATGGAGTCCATGCCGGATAGATACCGCACAGAAACTCCACCGCAAGACATCTTGCGCCACATCGAGCTTGGAACCCGTATTTCGGATGGAACGATATGCGAGATCGACATCACGCACCGCAGAAGACGGAGACATACGCTCTTGACGCTGTTGTGCAAGGATCAACTTGGTTTGTTCGCGCTCGTCGCTGGCGCGTTTGCAGTATATGAGCTCAACATTCTGGATGCGAAAGTATATACACGCGAGGACGGCTTAGTGATTGATACGTTCGAGGTAGTGGATGCCGATGGAAAGGCCGTCGTCGATGAAGGCCTTTGGAAAAAATTCCGGGAATCGCTGGAGGAATTACTGTCGGGCGAACTGGGATTGCCTGAATTTTTGGGACGGAGCAAAAAGTATTTGCGCTTGAAGAAACGGATGTCATTCGATTTGCCGATACTTGTCGAATTCGATCAGACGGCGAGTGAAGACGCGACGGTTCTGGAAGTAGTTGCGCCGGACAGACATGGGCTCCTGGCGCAAATTGCTCAATTCTTCGCGCAAGAGGGTATATCCATCTCACGAGCCAAAATCACCACAGAGGGCCAATGTGCGGTGGATGCCTTCTACATCACGGACGACAACAGTCAAAAAATAGATGATACGACCAGACTGAAGGAGTTGTGTGGAAATCTTAGCGAAATTCTCGAGGAAGGGCGTCCGGTAGGCGCCATCGTGTCATAACGAAGCCTGTAGGGCTAAACAAATCCTGGTTTTGTGTCGATAATTTCTCGCAAAACCGCAATTCCGTATGGAGGTGTAACAGATGGTTGAAGATGTCTTGAAATTGGCTAAGGAAAGCGGCGCCCAAATGGTTGACTATCGTTTCATAGACATGCCCGGCATGTGGCAGCACTTCTCGGCGCACATCGATACTCTTGAGGAAGATACCTTCGAGGAAGGTGTCGGTTTCGATGGCTCGAGCATCCGGGGGTTTCAAAGCATCGATCAGAGCGACATGCTTCTTATTCCGGATCCGACGACCGCGTTCATGGATCCATTCCTGAAAATTCCGACCCTGGTTCTGATCTGCGACATCAAGGATCCGGTTACGCTCGAACTCTACGATCGCGACCCCCGTCACATCGCCATCAAGGCGGAACAGTATATGAAGTCTACAGGCATCGGGGATGTCGCTTATTTTGGCCCCGAAGCTGAGTTTTTCGTGTTCGACGACGTGCGCTATTCTGGTTCGGAAAATCATGCTTTTTACGAAGTTGATTCAGTAGAAGCCGCCTGGAACACGGGTGCCAATGAAGATCCGAACCTAGGCCACAAGAACCGCTACAAAGAAGGCTATTTCCCCGTGCCGCCCAACGACACGCTGCAGGACGTTCGCTCAGAGATGATGCTGACAATGCTGGAGTGTGGCGTCGAGTGTGAAG
>WTGD01000368.1 GCA_011523725.1 Nitrospinota bacterium | reverse complement strand
GCAACTTCGCACGGGCGCTCCCCTCCCGGGAGGGGAGCGCCCGTGCGAAGTTGCCGAGCCGCCCGTCATGGGAGAAGTCGTGCCGGTTGCCGAAATTCGCGCGCAACTGGCCGCTGCGCGTCAGGCGCCAGTCGTCGAGAACCACCGTGATGTCGTGGTCGACGCGCGGGGGGTCGCGCTCTTCGACGATCAGGGGGCCGTATAGCCCCATCGCCACCTGCTCCCAGGAGCGCTCATGCGAGTGGTACCAGTAGGTGCCCGCGTAGGGCATGTCGAAAGCGTAGTCGAACGTCGCGCCCGGCTTGACCGCCGCCTGGGTGAGGCCCGGGACCCCGTCCATCGGGTTGTCGATGTGGATGCCGTGCCAGTGGACGGCGGAGTCGCGGTCGATCCCGTTCTCGAAGGTGACGGCTACCCGGCCGCCCTGGCGGACGCGGATCTCGGGGCCCGGCGTCGAACCGTTGAACCCGAGCATTCGCGTCACGCCCTGCCCGTCCGGCAGGAGGCGGGCGGTGACGGGCTCGGCCTTGAGGCGCATGGCTGATGGCGCCGCCCATCCGGTCGCGGGGGCCAGCGCCGTCGCCGCCAACGCCAGAAGAAAATCCCTTCGGTTCATGATCAGTCTCCCTGATACGAGTTTCCAGCGGCGCGACGATAGTATATCCCCGCGCCTCGCGGCGGCAAGAGAATCCGTCCGGCCGAGGAATGAAGGTTCGTACCGGCCATTGGGGTAGAAACTACCGGAATGACGAGCCAGAGCACAGCTATCATGGGGGAAAACCCCGACTGTAGGGACAGGCCCCTGCGCCTGAATCAAGTATTCACTCCCCCCTTGAGGGTTGGGTTTCCCGAGGGGAAAACCCAACGAAGAGCTAAGGGCGAAAGCCCGCAAGCGATTCGGTGGGGGGAGAATTCCGGCTGATAAAAGGGGGATTCCTGCGACCGAGGACAAAGGATTTCCTGCAATAAAAAGCTCCCCCCACGCATCAGCCTTCGCACAAACCGCTCGGCTTCTGCTACTCCCCCTCAAGGGGGGAGTAATTCTCTCACTAATCCTCTTTGGAATTGCTACGCGGGACTCGGTTCCTGCACCGGCTCCGCCAGCATGGCGGTGAGGGAGGCGACGTCCTCCGCCGCATCGAGCCGCCACCAGGCGTCCCAGGCGGCCAGGGCCTTCTCTTCGGTGAGGCCTGCGGCGCATTCGAGGAATTTTTCCCTGAGTTCGAGCTCGGTCAGGGGGTTTTCGACGTGGCCGCGCGCGCGGGCGAAAAAGCGGGTGAGTTCGCGGCCATCCTTGAGCTTTATCCAGACTTCGGCGGCCTCGGATTCGGGGTCCTCGCGCGCCATCTTCTCGTCCAGCTCGAACGCCACGCGCTTCTGGAGAGCAGCGATTTCGGGCCTCTGCACGCTGTCTTCCTCGAACTGGCGGATGCCGACCTTGCGGTCCACCAGGGCCGAGGCGATGCAGAACGGCATGGAGAATTTTCCCTCGAGACCCGTGGTGGCCTCCTTGTAGCGCAGGACCTTGAGCGTCATGGTCGAGGCGCGCGCGCCCAGAGCCGCCACGTCGGCGACGCGGACGTCTTCGCTCGTCACCAGATCGAGCATGGCGTCGATGCCCGGATGCGTCATCGCGCAGCAGGGGTGGATCTTCACGCAGACGCCCTCCTCGATGTCCCAGGGCTGCCCCCAGGGGGCGACCGCGCTCTCCCAGTCCGCGAACTCGTGCGCCGTGGGGCCGATTTCCTCCGCCGCCATGGCCGCCGTGAAGCCCGTCTCCAGCGTGTCCTCGGCCGCCGTGAAGCCGCCCTCGGCCAGCTTTGCGGCGACCAGGCCCGCGCGTGCGGACTGGCCCGCGTGGAATGGCTTGGTCATCGTGCCGAAGTTCGATACCAGCCCCGCCGAGCCGCTTGCGCCCAGGCTCAGGGCGTTCATCGTCTGCTTCTCACTAAGACCCAGCAGATACGCGCAGGCGCCCGCCACGCCGACGGATCCCAGCGTGGCCGTGGCGTGAAAGCCCCGGCGGTAGTGCCCGGGGTTCACCGCGCGGCCCAGGACGTGCAACAGCTCGAAGCCGAGCGCGTAGGCCTCCAGAACCTTTGCGCCGCCGATTCGGCGCTCTTCGGCAAGTGCGATGAGCGCGGGAACCAGCGTGACGCTCGGATGGCCCAGCATCACGAAGTCCACGTCGTCGTAGTCGAGCGCATGGCCCGCCGTTCCGTTCACGAAGGCGGCCCAGGATGCGCTCGTGCGCTCCTCCGCCCCGATGAGCCGCGCGACGGGGGCGCCGCCTTCCGAGACGGCCAGCCGGTGCGCGAGTCTTGTGCACTCATCGCCCCTTCCCGCCAGGATCACGCCCAGCGTATCGAGGGCGGCGTTTCGCGCCCCCGCGCGGGCCGCCTCGCCGACGTCCGGGGCGTGAACCGCCGCGATTCTTTTCGCCAGTTCCCTGGTGGCCGGATAGGTCATGGGGGAATCTCCTTGGGTGGGGGTGAACTCATGGTAACAAAACTCATAAGGGCCGGCACGGGGGCCGGCCCCTACAAGTGCTTTTCAACCGTCTCGCGAAAAAGCGGGGCGGCCCCCGGAAGGGCCGCCCCCGATTCTCAAGTCAGATGCCGCGCGGACGCTCGGCGGGCTGCTTCGCCTTGCGCCCCTTGCCCGCGGGTTTCCGCATATCTTCTGTGAGCTTGAACTTGTTCACCGCGTTCACGAAGGCCTTGGCGCCCGCCTCGACGGTGTCGGGACTCGTGGCGTGGCCCGCTATCTGCAAGTCGCCGTCGAACTCGACCATCATGTTCACCTCGGCAAGGGCGTCGCGGCCACGCGTGACGGCGTTCACCGAGAAATCCGCCAGGCGGCACTCGATGCCCACGACCCGGCAGATGGCGTTGATGGCCGCGTCCACGGGGCCGTTGCCCTGGCTCACCTCGGAGAACTCCGCCTCGCCCTGCCTGATCTTCACCGTGGCCGTGGAGGCCGGCTGCGTGCCGGTGGAGGAGGTGACCTGGAGGAACTCGAGGTTGTAGTAGTTCTCGCCGCCCTCGGCGCGGTTTTGCTGCAAGAGCGCGATCAAGTCCTCGTCGTAGACCTCTTTTTTCTTGTCGGCCAGGTCGATGAAGCGCGGGTAGATGGCTGTTATGTCCTCGCGCGACATCTTGAAGCCGAGCTGCTCGTAGCGCTTCCGGAGTCCCGCGCGGCCCGAGTGCTTGCCGAGCACGAGTGTGTTCGAGGGCCTGCCGACGGACTTGGGCGTCATGATCTCGTACGTGATGGCCTTCGATATCACCCCGTGCTGGTGGATGCCCGCCTCGTGCGCGAAGGCGTTCTTGCCCACCACCGCCTTGTTGGGCTGTACGGGCACGCCCGTCATGGAGGTGAGGAGCCTGCTCGTGGGGTAGATCTCGCGCGTCTTGACGCCCGATCTGTAGTTGAGCTCGTCGCGCCGCGTGGCGATGGCCATCACGAACTCCTCGAGCGAGGCGTTGCCCGCCCGCTCGCCGATGCCGTTGATGGTGCACTCCACCTGCCGCACGCCGGACTCGATCGCCACGATGCTGTTCGCCACCGCGAGGCCGAGATCATCGTGGCAGTGCGCGCTGAAGACCACGTCGTCATAACTCGGCACCTTCTCGAAGATGTGCTCCCAGAAGCGCTTGAACTCGCTGGGGATGATGTAGCCCACCGTGTCGGGGAGGTTGATGGTGGTCGCTCCCTCCTCGATGGCGATCTTGACCGTCTCGGCCAGGAAATCCCAGTCCGAGCGCGTCGCGTCCTCCGCACTCCACTCCACGTCCTTGCAGAGTTTTCGCGCGTGGCGCACCGAGGCGGCGATCTCCTTCAAGAGTTCGGCGCGGGTCATCTTGAGCTTGTGCTTCAGGTGAATGTCCGACGTGGCGATGAAGGTGTGGATTCTGGGCTTTTTCGCGTGGCGCACCGCCTCCCAGCAGCGGTCGATGTCCTCACGCGCCGAGCGCGAAAGACCGGCGACGCTCGTCTTCGTAATCGCCTTGGCCACGTCGCGCACCGATTCGAACTCGTCGTTCGACGCGATGGGAAAGCCGGCTTCGATGATGTCCACGCCCAGTTTCTCGAGCTGAAGCGCCATCTGCACCTTCTGGAAATGATCCATGCTGCAGCCGGGTGACTGCTCTCCGTCCCTGAGCGTGGTGTCGAAAATGCGTATTCTGTTCGAGGCTCTGCCTCTGGATGGTTTCTTTCGTACTGCCGTGGCTTCTCTCGCCATGGGTTCAAGGCTCCTCAGGAATTTTCATGTTTTCGTGATTGTGCGCCTTGAGCGGAACGCCGGGTTTTCGTGTGTGAAGGGGCGCTTGCGCGCAAGACGGGTGACTGCGCTGGTTTCCTAAGAAGCCAGTGGATGGCGGGGCGTCTTGAAGGCGCCCCAGGACCTCCTGCGATCCCGATGCTTCATCGAATCAATACTCCATATCGCTCGAGCAAACGCGAGGATGCGCGGCCCGTTGGGCGGAGATCACGCTACTCCTCGCAAAAGCAACACCGATCTTATGGGTCATGCGCGCGCCGAGGTCAAGTCCCTTTTTTCGTTTTTTTCGATTCCCGCGTTCAACGAGCCGAAGCCTCAGGCTCGGGCGGGCATGAAAACCCCGCCCCTATTGCGCGTACTGCCCGCCGTCCACCACCAGGGTCGAGCCCGTCATGAAGCTCGAAGCGTCGCTCGCCAGAAAGAGGATCGCGCCCTTGAGTTCCTCGGGCCGGCCGGTGCGCCCCATCGGGATGTGGGCCCTGATCATCCGCTCGCCGGCTTCTGACGCGAAGAACCTGCTGTTGATGTCGGTCAGGAAATATCCCGGCGCCAGGGCGTTCACGCGCACGCCCGTCTTCGCCCATTCGAGTGCGAGCGTCTTGGTGAGCTGAATCAGGCCGCCCTTGCTCGCCGAATAGGCGGAGAGCATCTTCACGCCGATGAAGCCCGCGACCGAAGAGACGTTCACGATCGCCCCGCCGCCGCGCTCGATCATGCCTGGTGCTACGGCCTGGCACATCAGGAACGCGCCCCGCAGGTTCGTCTCCAGCACCTGGTCCCAGCGCTCGAGCGGCAGATCGGCCGCCCAGCCCTCCCCGCTCACGCCGCTGTTGTTCACCAGAATGTCGACCCCCCCGAGCGCGTCTTCCGCCTCGCGCGCCGCCTCTTGGACCGAGTCGGGCTCCGTCAGGTCGCAGGCGACGGCGTGGGACGTGCGGCCCAGGGCGCGAATCTCCTCCGCCGCTTCTTCGAGCTTCTCTTTCCGCCGCGCCGCCAGGGCGACGTCGGCCCCCGCTTCGGCCAGCGCGTGGGCCATCGCGCGTCCGAGGCCCGAGCCGCCTCCCGTGACCAAAGCCCTCTTTCCGCTTAAATCAAATAGTTGTGGCAATTCACTTTCTCCTGAACGTAAAGTTTCCGTAATTTTTGCCCACAGAATTCGTGAATAAGCTGTGGATAAGTCTGTTTAGAGGGCCTCTAAACCCCCTATTTTCCGTCACTTAAACCACATTGACACTTTTTTGAGCAAACCTTATAACTCAATTAAAATCAACAACATACACTAAATTTTCGCCCCTTCAGGCCTTGCGCTTTCGTTTTAAGCATTGTTTTTGCACAGGTTTCATGGCCGAAATCCCGGTTTCGCGTCCCACAGCGTCTTTAGAATTTTGATTTTCACTCCCCGGCATCGCCCGATATCCCCGCCGATTCCGCCTCGTAGAAGAGCAAACACGTATCGCCATAGCGCCTCTCGCGCACGAGCTTCACCCCGCCTGCCGCACTTTCATGCCGCGCGACGCCCTTGGGCGCCTCCACCACCAGCTTCGCGCATATCGGCTCGGGCGTGAAGACGGCCTCGAGAACTTCTCGCCGAAGGACGTCTTCCCTCCAGGGCGGGTCGGCGAAGGCCAGCTCGAACCGGCGCGAACCTTGCGCCCGGATGCGCCCGATCTCGGCGACCGCGTCCGCGCAGCGCACCTCCAAACCTTCCGCCAAGCCGAGGGTCTCTGCGTTTCGCCGCATCGCCGCGCAAAGCCGCGGGTTTTTCTCCACCGCCACGACGCCCGCCGCCCCCCGGCTGAGCGCTTCCAGGGATATCGCGCCCGAACCCGCGCACAAATCGAGCACGCGCGCGCCTATGATTGCGTCCCCCCAGATGTTGAACAGCGCCTCGCGCACGCGCTCGCCCGTGGGCCGAACGCCCGCCTCTTCGGGCGATGGTATCCTCCGGCTCCCCGCCGCGCCGCCAATGATCCTGAGCGACACCACCCGACCTCAGAGGCGCTCGAAGTGGGCCAGTTCGCTGAACGCCCGGTAGCGCGCGTCGATCTCCTCGCTCGTGAGGGCGCGCATGCGGTCGTAGCTGAACGACTCCACGTTGAACGACGCCATCACGCTGCCGAAGACGACCGCCCGGCGCATTCCCGCCTCGCTCAGGTCTCCCGTGGCGGCGAGATGGCCCATGAAGCCGCCCGCGAAGCTGTCGCCCGCCCCCGTGGGGTCGCATACGTCCTCAATCGGAAGCCCGGGGGCGGAGAACACGCCGCCTTCGTGAAAGAGCAGCGCGCCGTACTCGCCCTGCTTCACCACCAGGGTCCTGGGGCCGATCTCGCGGATGCGGCGCGCGGCGCGCGCGATGTTCGCCTCCCCCGAGAGGGCGCGCGCCTCCGCGTCATTGATGACCACCAGATCGACCATCGAGAGCGTCTTCAGCAACTCCTCGCGCTTGCCCTCGATCCAGAAGTTCATGGTGTCGCACGCCACGAGCCGGGGCGCGTTCGCCTGGCCCAGCACGTCGGCCTGGAGTTCGGGGTCGATGTTCGCCAGAAAGACGAACCCGGTGTCTTTGAAATCATCCGGCAGCCTGGGCGAGAAACTCTCGAAGACGTTCAGCTGCGTGTCGAGCGTGTGGGCGGTGTTCAAGTCGAACCCGTACTCCCCGCGCCAGCGGAACGTCTCCCCCGCGCTTCGCTCGATGCCCGATATGTCGATTTTGCGCTCTTCCAGAAACGCGAGCGTGTCGGCGGGAAAATCCGCCCCCACGACGGCCACGAGCCGCACGTCCGTGAAATAGCTCGCCGCCACCGAGAAATAGGTGGCCGAGCCCCCCACCGCCTCCTCGCGCTCGCCGAAGGGCGTCTTCACCGAATCAATCGCCATGGAACCGACCACCAGAAGACTCATCTTTCCCTCACTTCAAAATTTGAAACCAATCCAGCAAAGTTGACAAAATCCAAGGAAATACATGTATATGTAGAAATATATACATGTCAAAGCTGCCTATCTTTAGAATTCATACAAGCAAATCAAGCAATGCTGAATGAAGAATTGAATCCTTACGGGGCTTTAGAAGAACTCCAGGAAATAACTGAATTGCAAGGATTCAGGACATGAAAATTACAAAATCCTTAAGAGACACTACAATCAAAAGACTTTCAGATGAAGAAGACAGGTTGGCCCTTCTGGAAATAGCCAAAAAAGAGAACGACCCAAGACATTACGAAGCCGTCGTAAAAGTAGTGGACGCCGCTCGGAAACATCACAAACATCAAGGGCCAAAGAAAACCTGCAAATTCTATTCCAGTTGCATAATCCAACCCTGAAACATCATCTCGCCAACT
>WTGD01000271.1 GCA_011523725.1 Nitrospinota bacterium | reverse complement strand
GGATCCGCCACCGCATTTCGACCGATGATCCCGGGGATCGCACCGTCGGCGCCGAGTTCATCGAGGATGCGGGGGTAGTCTCCATCGCGCCCCAGCGCGTCTACCACCCGCTCGCCGCGAAGAAAGGCTCTCTCGCCGGTCGCGACACCTTCATCAACACCCTGGACGAGGTTGGCGCACACGAGGAAGCGAGAGAAATCGCCGAGGCCGTTCTTCCACTGCCGCAGGTGTGCTTTGATGAGGGGATGACGCTTCATCTCCATCCCCTGACGTTCGAGATATACCGCCTGGGCGGCCACACGCCCGCCTGCAGTTCGGTGTACGTGCCCGAGGAAGGCGTCATCTTCACGGGCGACGTGATGATCAACGAGCCGGGTCCCGGCATGCGCGAGGCGCGTTTTAGAGAGTGGATCGGGGCGCTCGCGTGGATCGAGAGCCTGCCCGCCGCACACGTCGTCCCCGGCCACGGGGAGATATGCGGAATCGAAGAAGTGCGGCGCTTCCGGAACGAATTCGAGGAAATGTGGGGGATCATGGAGGGATTGGTGGATAAGGGGATGACGCAGGAGGAAGCCTCAACCGACGATTCGTTCGAGAAATTCTTCTGGTCCGATACGGGGCGGGGCGAATCGTGGATAGCGCACCGGAGGCGGACTTTCCGCCGGGGGCTCGAGAACCTCTACGCGGAGGTGAAGGAGGGATAGGGATGCGAGCGGAAGAGAAAAAGCTGGGCCGCGTCTTTCATCTGGAATTCGATGAGGACGATGATTTTTTCGGAGAGTTCGAGCGCTTCGTGGTGGAGAAGAACATTCGAAGCGCTTCGCTCATCGTGTTCGGCGCGCTCAAGGAATCGGACATCCGCACGGGCTTCCGGGAGGTCATCGGCCCCTCGGCGCGGCGCTATTTCCACGACTGGCGCGAACTCATCGCCGTGGGCAACATCTCCTGGCCGGAGGAGCCGCCCGCCGTCCGAGGGGACGAGACTTGGGAGGAACCCCGGCCCTACATCCACTTGCACCTGGCGCTGAGCGGCGGCCCCTATCAGCCGGGCGAGGTTCTCGTCGGCCACCTGAGCGGGGGCGTCGTGAAGGGCATGTTCGCCGAAGTGCACGAGTTCGTGTGAGGAGGCGCCATGGGACCGGAGGGGAGAATTCAGGAGAGCGTCGACAAGAGCGAGATAAAAGACGTTCTCTCGGTCGTGAACTACGCGCGCGACGCAGGGCTCTGGGAGGAATGGCGCGCGTGCTATCACGCGGACGCCACGCTCACCACCTCGTGGTTCAGCGGCGCGCGGGATGAGTTCGTCGAAGCCGCGAAGAAGATGAAGATCGCCCGCCACCCCGGCGAGAGCCAGAAGCACACCGTGACGAACCCCTGGGTGCGCCTGGCAGGCTCGCGCGCCGCCGCCGAGCACGACCTCATCCTCTACCAGAGGAGAATCATCGACGGGATGGAGCTCGACTTCACCACCTGGAGCCGCGTCCTCGCCCTGCTCGAAAAGCGAGACGGCGCATGGCGCATCTGGAAGCGAACCAACATCTACGAAAAAGACCGGATGGACCCGTATAAGCCCGACGAAGTGCCCCCCTCGTTCTACGCCTCCATCGACCTCTCGGGCTACCCCCCGGCCATCCGCTACCATTGCTGGCGGAACGCGAAAATCGGCCACCCGCCCGCCAGGAACATCGTGCTCCAGCACAGCGCGGAAGAAGCGGCCGTCCGCCAAGAGGCGGAGGAGTGGCTGAATGGGGTGTGAGGCTACAGGGACAGGCCCCCGTGCCTGTCCGGCTACGGGTGAATGCGGTTTTGTTCGTCATTCCGGCTCTCGCCGGAATGACGGTTTTTGCTCACTCCTCGGCCGGCGGGGGTAGTTCGATATTTGCTTTTTTGCAGTAGGGGCAGGTCGCGACCTGTCCCTACAAACCCTCTGCTTGCAGTGACCCTCTCTATACGGGCTTTTTCAACAACCCCTTCTCAGGGGGTAAAAGCGACGCTCGCTTCAATGGGGGGGGTCGACAACTCCGGAAACTCCAGGAATCTCACGCCGTCCGGCCCGCAGCCTGCTCACGCGCGCCCGCCCCGCTCAGAAGCCGCATCAGGGAATCGATCTCGGGCTGCGCCTCAAGCGATTCCAGACGCGCGAGCACTTCCTCGTACTCTTCCTCCGCCAGGGTGGTTTTCGCGCAATCGCGGAACTTGGAGCGTATCTTCGTATCCTCCAGCGGCCAGAGCGCGCAGCCGCGCGAGACGTCCGTTCTCTTTTTGAGGACGCGCCCGTCGTTCAGGTATACGCGCACCTCGCTCGGGCGGCGCTCTCCGGGCCGCCAGCCCATGTCGTCGGCGTCGACGTGGATTTTCTTCATCCAGTCCTGGAGCAGGGGATCCTGCACCGCCTCGTCCGTGAAGGTCTCGAGGCGCAGATCCCTATCAATCAGCATGCGCGCGAGGCAATACTCGATGGAGAATTTCCCCTCCAGCCCCGTCTGCGGCGTGTGGTAGCGAAGCACCTGCATGGAGATTTCGAGCAGGGAGACCTCGATGCGCGCCACGTCCACCGCCCTCAGGCTCGCCTCCTCCAGCAGGTCGTAGAGCGCGTCCACCGCCGGGTGGGTCGAGAGGCAGCACGGGTAGGGCTTCATGTTCATGCCCGGCTCCGCCAGGGCGTAGGGCCGCCCGAGGCTCTCGACGATCGCCTCACCATCCGGCGAGCCGCCGCCCGCGTACACGTCCAGAAAACCGCGCGGCGCTTCGAGGATCGTCGTGTTCGCCGTGAGGCCCGCCGCCGCCAGCTCCGCCGCGCGAAGGCCGGCCTCGGGCGCGAGGCCTGCATGGAGCGGCTTCGTCATCGTGCCGAAGTTCGCGTGAACGCCCGAGGCATGTGACGCCGCGACCCCGAGCGCGTGTTGCGTCGTCTCGGCGTCGAATCCCCGCAGGTGGGCGGCGGCGGCCGCCGCGCCCATCGTGCCGAGCGTACAGGTGGAATGCCAGCCCGATCCGTAGTGTTCGGGATTCAAGCCCCCGCCCAGCTTGGTCGAAATCTCGTAGCCGATGATGAAGGCTTCCAGAATCTCGCGGCCCGACGCCCCTTGAGCCTCCCCTTGTGCCAGGACGGCGGGCAGGACGACCACGCTCGGGTGGCCGCTCAGCAGATAGCTCGAATCGTCGAAATCGAGCGCGTGGCCCATCGCCCCGTTGACGAGTGCGGCCATCGGCACGGCGGCGCGGGTGCCCAGGCCGATGATGCTCGCCTCGGGCGCGCCGCCCATTTTGCGGGCGAAGTCCGCCACGATGCGTCCGACGGGTTCATCCACGCCCGCCAGGGTCACGCCCACGGTGTCGAGGGCCGCCTTTTTCGCGCGCTCGATGACGAGCGCCGGGAAATCCGCCCATTTCGTCTCGACGATGAATTCCGCCATCCGTTCGGTAACGCTCATACCGCGCCTCCTGGTTCAGGTGTCTTGGGGCGCCGCTCGACTCTACGAGAGTTCTCCCGGCATTCTTATGTCGAAGAACCGCCTTTGATCGCGCTGATCGAGGCGGGGTCGATGGAAACGTACACGCTCGCGCCCGATTCGAGTATCGGAAGCCGGTGTCCGTGGACGCGGATTTTCTGGCCGGAGGCAGACAGCCAAAGCTCCAGCACGCCGCCCATGTACACTGCCTTGTCGACCGTGCATTTGATGACGTTCGGCGTTCCCTCGGGAGGCGCCTCCTGGCTCGCGACGCAATCCTCGGGCCGAATCGAGAGCAGCGCTTTCGAGCCTTCCGGCACGCCCGCGCTCTTGCAGAGCAGCGTCACCTCGCCGACTTTCACCGCCGTCTGACCCTCGCCCACGCCTGTGGCGACGACCTCGCCTTCCAGGAAGTTCGAGATGCCGACGAAACCGGCGACGAACTCGTTGGCGGGATGTTGATAAACGTCGCTCGGCGAGCCCATCTGCTCGATGCGCCCCTCGTTCATCACCACGATGATGTCGCTCATCACCATGGCTTCCACCTGATCGTGGGTGACGAATATGGTGGTGATGCCGGATTGGGTCTGGAGGTCCTTGAGCTCCAAACGCATCTCCTCGCGCAGGGCCGCATCGAGGTTCGAGAGGGGTTCGTCGAGGAGCAGCACGTCGGGCTCGTACACGAGCGCGCGGGCGATGGCGACGCGCTGCTGCTGGCCGCCCGAGAGCTGGGAGGGGTAGCGCTCCCCCAGGCCGTCGAGCCGCACGAGTCCCAGGGCGCGCTCCACGGCCCCTGCGATTTCGCTTTTGGGCGTTTTCCGCATCTGCAGGCCGAAGGCGACGTTGTCGCGCACCCGCAAGTGCGGCCACAGGCCGTAGGATTGAAACACCATGCCGAGGTTTCGCTTGTGCGCGGGCACCAGCACGTTTTCTGTGGCGCTCGATATCAGCCTCTCACCGACGTGCACGTCGCCGTCGTCGGGGGTCTCGAAACCGGCGATGATGTTCAGGGTGGTCGTCTTCCCGCAGCCGCTCGGCCCCAGCAGGGTGAGCAGCTTGCCCTTGGGCACCTCGAAGGAAATCCCGTCGACGGCGACCACCTCGCCGAATCTCTTGACCAATTTCTCGACCCGTACGTTTTGCATCAGGTGAGTCCCTCCACGTCCGTTTGTTTCGTGAGCCAGCGCACCAGCGCCACGGAACCCAGCGACAGGATAACGATGATGAGCGAGAGAATGCACACGTGCGAGAAGAGCCCCTCGTCATAGAGCTGGATGAGGATGGTGCTGATCACCTCCTTGTTCGAGCTGAACAGCATGATCGAGGCGGACAGCTCGCGCATCATCGATACGAAGAGAATGATCCAGCCGGCCACGATGCCCGGCATCGCCAGGGGCACGAGGATCTTCCAGAAGACGACCCCCCAGTTCGCGCCGCTCACGGCGGCGGCGCGCTCCAACTCCTCGTGGATTTGCGTGATGGAGTTCGAGACCGCCCGCACGCCGAAGGGCAGGAAGCGCGTGATGTAGGCGATCAGGATGATCCACAGCGTGTGGTACAGGTTGAACGGTTCGCGGATGTAGGCCCACAGCATGGCGAGGGCGATAACCGCTCCCGGGATGGCCACCGGGATAAGCGCGAGAAAATCGAGCGTTCCCCGGCCCCGCCAGGTGCTGCGCACCACGAAGTAGGCGACCACGGCGGAGAGCGCGATGCCGATGGTGGCGCCCATAAAACTCAGGAACAGGCTGTTCTGGATAGACCGGAGGATGACCTCTCCCCCGTCTCCGGTGATGATCTCGACCAGATGACCCAGCGTGAGATACTCAAAGGTCGGCGGGCGCCCTCGATTGGAGATGAACGTGCCGTAGATCAGCGTGAGCACCGGCAGGATCGCCGACACCAGAAGGTAGAAGGCGGCGAAACTGAGCGAGACGTATTTCCACGGGCCCAGTTCCACGAGCCGCGGCCGGAAGCTCTTGCCCGCGACCGTGGTGTACCGGGCGCTTCGCCCCAGCGCCTTGGTCTGCCCCCACAGCGCCAGCCCGCAGACCAGCAGGATGGGGATGGACAGTGCGGCGGCGTGCGAGAAGTTCGGCGGGATGCCGATCATCATGCGCCAGAGCTGGGTTGAGAACACGTAGATGCCGCCCGAGACGCCGATGGTCGCCGGTATGGCGAAAACCTCCAGCGACTGGATGAACGTGAGCAGCGCGCCCGACAGGATGGCCGGCGCCGCCATGGGCAGCGTGATCCGGAGCGTCGTTTTCCACTGGTTCGCGCCGCTCACGTGGGCGGCGTTCTCCAGCGTCGGGTCCATGTTCTTGAACGCCGTGACCGTGAAGATGAAAACGTAGGGCGCAAGCGAGAGCGCCATCACGAAGATGAGCCCGCCCATGGTGAAGATGTCGAAGAGCGGCTCTTTGGTGCCGACCAGCCACTTCCAGAACAGGTTCACGAA
Source organism: Nitrospinota bacterium (assembly GCA_011523725.1). GTDB lineage: Bacteria > UBA8248 > UBA8248 > UBA8248 > UBA8248 > Bin107. The sequence goes on along the minus strand of WTGD01000271.1, from coordinate 1,755 downwards.
ACCCACGCGCGGCGTGCCGAGATAGGCCCAGGCCACCGCCACCACCACGGGCGGCATGATGAAGGGCAGAATCGCGATCATGTTGATGTAGTTTTTGAACGGCGTGTCGGTTCGTCCGACGATCCAGGCGAGGGGTACGCCGATGAGAACGGACAGGCTCGTGACCCCGACCGACATGACGGCAGTGTTCCACATCACCTCGCCCATGTACTCTTCTTCGAGTATGGCGAAGTAGGCGTCGAGGGTGAAATCCGTACTTATCGGGTCGGGACGGAAGCTGCCCAGCACCAGCCAGAACAGCGGGTAGAGCACGACGAAGCCGATGACGAGAAGACATCCCCATTCGAGTACCCGAACGGTGCTCGGAAGCCTGAACATGGCAAACGAACGGGGACGCATCTCAGTCATCGACCGGGCGCAAGCCGGTTATTTCTTTCTCTTCGCTTCACGGATGTGCTTGGTCATGAAGGCGCGGTACTTCTTCTGATCCTTGAACACCTTCTCCCAGCTCGCATACAGCGGCTTGAAGGGGTACGGGATGCCCTTCACGTGCGGCACGTCCGAACGCGCGGAGTTGATCTTGACGTCCTGGGTGATGACCGTCTGGCCTTCCTTGGAGAGGATCCAGCGGTACACCCGCTCCGCGTTCTTGGGGTTCGGGCCGTCCTTGATCATCCCGAACGAAGCGGGGATGACGGGCGTGCCCTCGGCCATCTTGGCGATCTTGATCTTCGCACCCTTGTTGATGCGGCGGATGGCGATGTATTCGAACACCATCGTCACGTCGCGCTCGCCGGTGGCGACGCGCTCTGTGGAGGCGCCCATGCGCGATTGCACCAGCGCGCCGTTATAGAGCAGACCCTTGATGTATTTCTCCCCGAAACCATCCGCGCCGTAGAAGAAATCCCACAGGCCGGCGGACTGGAACGGGTCGACGAGCACGAGGCGGTTCTTCCACTTGGGCTGCGTCAGTTCCGCGAAGCTCTTCGGCGCTTCGCCGGGCTTCACGTTGTCGGTGTTGTAGATGACCTGCAGCGTCGGCGCGCGAAGGCCGACCCACTGGGCCTTTTCGTCCTTGCCCCAGGCCGGGAACTTCTTGGCTTCCGGGAATTGCGTCACGTTCTTCACGTAGCCCCTCTTGGCGAGGTCGTACCAGCCCGGCGTGTAGCTGAAGTGCAGCAGGTCGATCTTGCCCTTGCCCACGCTGCGCTCGGCCACGAAGCGCTGATACAGGCTCACGCCGCCCGCGGTGATGGACTGGACCTTGATGTCCGGGAATTTCTTCTCGATGCCCTTCACCAGCGTCGCCTGTGCGGCGGTGGTCAACGAGGAGTAGAAGATGAGGTTGGCTTTTTGCGCCACGGCTGCGTGGGACGTGAACGCCACGAACCCGGCGATCAGCGAAATCACGAGAATCGACTTGATGGATCGCTTCATGTTTGCTTCTCCTTTTATTCCAGTGAAACGGATTTCCAAAAGAACAAGTCTGGCAAGAACTCGTTCGCTGCGAGTTTCTCCGGTGCGGTTGCGCTGTTGTTTCCCCAAGTTTTTATATTTGTACTCATTAGAGCAGGTTCGGGGGATGCGGTCAAACCATCACCGTGGGATGAACAAGGCCGCGCCACACCAAAGAGTGCGTTGAAAAAGTCCCGTATGGGACGAGTTGCCAATTAATGTGTAGGTCGGACATATATGTCCGACATACATGCGACCCGGCCTTTTTCGCCGCTCGTCATGGGCCGCATATATGCGGCC
>WTGD01000018.1 GCA_011523725.1 Nitrospinota bacterium | reverse complement strand
CAATAAGCCCAGCGCCGCCATAGAATTTCCGCTCGGGACGGCCCCGTCTTGCGTCATCTTCTTCCGCACGATGAGTTGTTCATGATCGTGGGCCGTAAAGAAGAACGCGCCTCCCTCGTCATCCCAGTAGCGCGATATCATCTCCCTCGCCAAATCCGAGGCTGATCGAATCCACCGGGGTTCGAAGCTCGCCTCGTATAAGTCCACCAGACCCAGGATCAGAAAAGCATAATCATCCAGATACGCGTTGAACTTGCTCACGCCTTCCCGGTGGCTTCTCAGCAAACCGCGCTCATCGCGCATGTTATTCAAAATAAAATCCGCCGCCTTGCCCGCTTCTTCCACGTAGGGGCGGTGCTCCAGAATCCTGCCCGCCAGAGCCATCGAGCCGATCATGAGTCCGTTCCAGCTCGTAAGAATCTTATCGTCCAGACCCGGTTTCACGCGCCGCTCGCGCTCGGCGAAAAGTTTTGCGCGACCTCTTTGCAAAACATCAAAGAGCCTCTCTTCCGTAATGCCGAGCTCTTCGGCGAAAACGCGGGGTGGTTTCTGAATGAACAAAGCGGAGGTTTGTCCCTCAAAATTCCCCTCCTCCGTGACGCTGTAGAACCGGCAGAATATATCCGCTTCTTCTTGTCCTAGAATCTGATCTATTTCCTCTGGACGCCAGACGAAGAATTTGCCCTCCTCGCCCTCGCTGTCGGCATCCTGCGCGGAGTAGAATCCTCCGCCCGGACTGGTCATCTCCCGCAAAACGTAATCGAGCGTATCCGCGACCACGGAGCGGTAAAACGCGCTTCCTGTCACCTGGTAGGCCTCGAGGTAGACTCTGGACAATAGAGCGTTGTCATAAAGCATTTTCTCGAAATGCGGGATAAGCCAATAATTATCAACGCTGTAGCGGTGAAAACCTCCACCGAGTTGATCATACATCCCACCCAGCGCCATCCTTTGAAGCGTAATCTCGACAATCTTCAGCAATTCCTGATCAGGAGAACGCTTCCATTTTCTCAATAACAGCATCAGCGCCATGGAGGGCGGAAATTTGGGAGCGCTCCCGAATCCACCCCAGGTTGAGTCGAATCGCTCTGTCAGTTCCTTCGCGGCCTGATCGACCCACTCCGATTTCAAGTCACCCTGCGTGGCCGTAACGACTCCCATCTGCTGCAAATTCGCCGTGATGCTCTCCGCGTTCGTATTCAAGTCATCCTGTCTCGTCCTGTAGACTTCGGCCAACCTCAAAAGCACGTTCTTAAAGCCCGGCCTTCCCCATTTGTCATGCGGGGGAAAGTACGTGCCTCCGAAGAAGGGTCTCAAATCCGGAAGCAGGAAAACACTCATGGGCCAACCGCCCTGGCCCGTCATCATCTGCACCGCTTCCATGTAAATGCCGTCGATATCAGGGCGCTCTTCGCGGTCCACCTTGATGGAGACGAAATGCTCATTCAGGATTTCGGCGATTCCCTCGTCCTCGAAGCTTTCATGCTCCATCACATGACACCAATGGCAGGCAGAATAGCCGACGGACAGGAAAATGGGCTTGTTTTCATCTCTTGACTTGCGGAGCGCATCCTCGCCCCAGGGGTACCACTGCACCGGGTTGTATTGATGCTGCAAGAGATACGGGCTGGTCTCCTGTGCGAGGCGGTTCTTCTGCCGGGGCTGATTCATGAATTCCTCATATGGGTAGATGAAAGTACGCTGGTCACGAAAATATACCTGTCGACAGGGTATGGGAGAATAATCAACAAAACAATTCGGGCTGGGGAGAGATTTGCGCGTGTGTCTCTACACGCCCGTCACCGCGAATGTGCGATATGTTTGCATCGCAACTCTCCGCCCCGGCCGTGGATATCAGATGCAGGCGATGACAATTTCTCGGGTTCTCCTCCGCACAAAGAACCGCCGTGGGCTCTTTTCCCACCTGTACTTTCAGGCGCTCCATGGCGCGGATGAAATCTTCCCTGCTTCTCACTTTCATCCAGTCGATGCGGCCCTCGGTGCCAAAAAATTCCGGATTTTGCCTGATATCGCGCTTTCCGCCCAAAACCTCACCTTCCCAGATATATTTGATGTCTCGCGATGAGAGACTCCGGCTCATTCTTTCTCTATTGAACTGGGGATTTCTCCTGCTGTAGGGGATGCTTCGCACATCCACAACGCATGCGATGCCGTGGCGGCTCAGCAGGTCCAGGAATTTCTCCGCGCTATGATTGCTATGGCCTATCGTCCAGAGCGGGTGTTTCAAGCGAGACCCCCCATGAGAGCCGCCGCAACCTCGCAGCCACGATGAAATATCTCCACATCGATATTCTCATCAGGGGCATGAGCGTTCGAATCCGCATTGGCGAGGGGAAACCAGACGGACGGGATCCCTAAGTCTCTTGTGAACATGCTGTCGGGAACGCTGCCGCCGAAGTTCGGGTAGATGACGGGTTCGACCCCGTAACCGCCGACGGCCTTGATCACCATTTGAACATAGGGATTATCCGCCGGTGTTTTGCTGGCGTCGAACGTGGCCATCTTGCGCACCTCGATGTCATCGAAACCCTCTGCTTTCAAAAACGAACACACATCATCAAACAGCTTGTCCGGGTCCTGATCCACCACAAGACGGAAATCCAGCTTGGCGCTCGCAGAACCCGGCAGGACCGTTTTCATCCCATCGTTTGAATACCCCCCCTGGAATCCACAGATGTTCAGGTTCGGCTGAGTGAGCGTTTTCGTATAAAAGGCGGGAATATCCGGAATGCCATCGGCTCCCTCTCCGATCACGGCTCGAAGCTTCGCCGCCGGGTCGGGAATTCCCTGCAGTGCAGATTGGTCCGCATCGCCGACCGGGAGCACGGATTCATAAAATCCAGGCACGCGCACCCTGCCCTCACCGTCACGAAGACATTGCACGGCTTCCATGAGACGCCAGAATGGATTCGGGACTGACCCGCCGTAAGACCCGGAATGAAGGTCTTTTCCGACGCCGTATGAGATTAGTTCGATATAGAGCAATCCCCTGCAGCCCAAAGAGAGCGTCGGTCTGCCCGAGGGATGCAAAGAACCATCCGAGGAGCAGGCGATGTCGGCTTTCAACAACTCCTTGTTCGCCTGGATGAATTTTCTCAAATTTGGCGAACCCATCTCCTCCTCACCTTCAATCAAGAATTTGAGGTTGACGGGCATCTTTGTATTCGTCCGGTAGTAGGCCTCGACCGCCTTGATTTGCGCGAAATGCTGGCCCTTGTTGTCTCCCGACCCACGTGCGTAGAGACGGCCATCTCGCACCTGGGGCTCAAATGGCTCGGAACTCCATCCCTCGGATATATCGGCCGGCTGAACGTCATAGTGGCCATAGATGAGCAACGTGGGAACATCTGGAGGCCCCTTCACCTCTCCGTATACGAGAGAAATCCCCTCGGTCGGCAGAATCTGCGCCTCGATGCCCGCACTGGCCATCAATGCCGCCAGGTGTGCCGCCGTCTCCTCGACACCAATACCCAATGTGCTGATGGACGGCATTTTGAGGTATTCGATAAGTTCCGCCAGACTCTGCTTCCTTCTCGCTCGCAGAAAATCAATGACCGCTGACATTCAATTCTCCTTCCCATGAGCTTTATTGGCCGAGATGTTGCCGAAATTGTCCGCCCGGACTATTCTCAGAGACGGTATGAGCCTGCCTGATTCTTTTGCCGCCGAGCAAAAACTGGATTTCGCATGATTCGATCTGTTCTTAGCATAATTCATCGCTTCTTCAAGATCATCCGCATCAGATATCTCTTGCTTTTCATCTTCGCCGTACTGATGGTGACAAGCTGTGCTCGGCCCCGCACCTTGAATCTGGCCCCTGCTCCCATTGGAAGCTTCGACCACCAGGAGCGCTATGTCGAATTGCCATCGAGCATTGAAAACGCCCCGATAACAGGATACCTGGTGCGTCCCTCGAAAGATGGGAGATATCCTTGCGTCGTGTTGCTGCATGGAAAAGGCGGTTGGTGGCGAGCATACATCCGTTACGCCCGAAAACTCGCGAGCCATGGATTCTCATCCTTGGTCATCAATTATTATTCGGTGCACCAAGTGGATCTCGAGGGACTCAGAACGCCATTCGTCCAGAGAAAATCGAATTTCGAGCGCCAGAACGAAGACATCAACCGAGCTGTTTCCGCCTTTGCGAAAAGCACACATTGCATACAAAACAAGGTTGGCCTCATTGGATTCTCACTCGGCGCGGACAAGGCGTTCCGCGCGGCCGCGTCGCTTCCGGTCGTGAGGGCCGTGGTTGCATATTATGGTCCCTATGATTATGAGGCTCTCATCAAAAAGCGCATCAACGCCGTGGTCCTCGCTATGGCGACCGAGGATTTGCTGCGCTGGAAAGAATATTTGGAAGTTCACAGCCCTGCCAACAAGATACAGAGTACGAAAGCTTCCACACTGATGTTTCATGGCGTGACGGACAGGCTGATTCCGGTCCAGCAATCATTCACGATGATGAGAAGACTGCGAGCGAGGGAATCAGGCTACACTCAATTGAAACTTTACGAGGGAACCGGCCACAATTTCGTTCTGAGAAGAAGAACGCCCCGGGAAAGAGAAGACTCGATTCGGCTCACGTTGATTTTCCTCAAAAACCACTTGTCCCAAGCCGCAGAACCACCCAATGAACGAAGCGTGAGAAAAAAACGAGCCGACCTTCATTCTGAATCCGACAAACAGGATAGTTGACAAAGAATGGATACGACACCAGACGGCAGGCAAGGCAAGAGCGAATCCTGGGTGCGCGAATGGGTGGGTTGGAGCGAACTCGCCCCCGCCGGGAAGGTGGAAGCGGGCGCGTGGGGCACGTGGGAGCTTACTTACCACGTTGGCAGATATGGCGTGGACGATGGCGGTACCATCGTCCTCTCTCGCCGTTTTGCCAGTGACTGGGCCAAACCGCAAACCGACGCTCCCGGTGAGCCTCACTATGCGAGTGTAAAAACGAGTGGAAGCGCATCGCTTAGGGTAAGATGGGACCCGAAATCGAACATCAGGCCCTGGCAGCAAGGCTTGGCTATCGATGTTTTTGACAGCTATCTGGCGGAAGGCGATACGGTAACCATCGTTCTGGGAGATCGAAACGGGGGCGGCGCGGGAACCCGTGCTCAAACCTTTTGCGAGAAAAATTTCCGCTTTCGGCTCTTTGTCGATTGTTTCGGCTCGAATCGTTTCATCGAAGCAGCCGATACGCCCTCCTTTTCCATCGTCCCCGGAAATCCCGCCCGCCTCGTGATTCATGGGCCCACCGAACAGATACCAGATGAAACATCCTGGATGCAGGTGAAACTCGAAGATATCTGGGGAAATCCATGCCACGGCATAAATGCACAAGTTTCGCTTACTGCCGAGGGAGGCATTTGCGAGGGCCTGCCCGGAACTGTTCAGTTCAGCCATGACGAACCCGCCGTTTTCCGCCTTGAGAGTTTGCGCTGGGAACCTGGCAAATGGGGTCGCATACGAGGGGACGCCGGGGGAGACATTCCTCCTGCATACAGCAATTTCGTACACGCCATGGAGAAAACCCATCAATGGCGTCCATTCTGGGGCGACCTCCACGGCCAGAGCGAGGAAACGGTAGGCACGAATACCGCAGATGATTATTTCGCCTTCGCCCGCGACATGGCCGGGGCGCAATTTTCCTGTCATCAGGGGAATGATTTTCAAGTCTCGCAAGACACCTGGGACGCCATTCGCGCAGCCACGAAGAAATACAACGAGCCGGGACGCTTCGTCACTTTCCTGGGCGTCGAATGGTCCGCCGTGACGGGAATGGGCGGGGACAGGAACGTCATGTATCTTGGGGACGACGGCCCCCTGCACCGGACCAGCCACTGGCAACTGGAGGACTGGACTGATCAGGATACGGACAGATACCCCCTCGATGCCCTCTATGACGCTCTGAATGGACGCCGGGACGTCACCCTGGTCCCCCACATCGGGGGCAGGCGAGCGAGTTTGGACTATCACCACGCAGAACTCGAACGCGTTATGGAAATATACTCTTCCTGGGGACGATTCGAATGGTTCGTAGAAGAAGCCCTGGAAAAAGGCTGGCGCGTGGGAATCACGGCCGGAAGCGATGGACACAAGGGTCGTCCGGGAGCCAGCTACCCGGGTGCGGCCATTTTCGGCGTCTACGGCGGCTACGCCTGTATCTATGCAACAGAACTCACGCGCGAGAGTCTTTGGGAAGCGATTCTGGCAAGGCGAGTCTATGCAACAACGGGGAAGAAAATTCATCTCTCCTTCTCGGCGGGAAGTCATTTCATGGGAGAGGAATTTGAATCTACCGATCCCCCTCTATTCAAAGTCCAGGCCATGGGCGAATGCGGCATTGAGTCGATAGAGCTGAAACGCGCCTCAAAAACCATCTCCTCTTATCGCCCCAAAGATGCAATTGCCCGGAATTCAGATTGGTTTCGTGTCTCGTGGAGCGGCGCGCGCATACACCAGCGTAACCGCCAAACCCACTGGCATGGCGGCTTGCGGGTCGACAAAGGGAGAATCGAAGAGCCCAGAAACTGGCAGGTGGATAACCTCGAAGAAGGCATTCAATCGACCGATGAGCAGAGCATCCGGTGGTTGAGCCGCACGACCGGGGATGCGGACGGCGTCGAATTCCGCCTATCGGGCGGAGATGGCGCAACGCTTTTTTTTGAAACCGAGGTCGTTTCCTTTGAGGTAAAAATCGATGACATCGGCGCCGTTCCATATGTGGTAGAAGCCGGCGGCGTTCGCCAACAAGTGGAAGTGCAACGCATCAGCCGGGCGCCTGGGAACCCTCACACGAACGTCACATTCGACATCGATGAAAGCGATTTTCACGATGGCTGGAACCCCTATTTCATCAGGTTGATGCAAGAAGACGGGGCATTGGCCTGGAGCAGCCCCATTTTTGTAAAAAAGGTGAAAAAATGACGGCGGACAAACTACTTATTCTCGATGAAAATTGGCAGCGAGCGCTGGCCATTGTGGCGCATCCGGATGACATGGAATTTGGCGCCTCGAGCGCGGTCGCAAGGTGGACGGCCCAAGGCAAGGAAGTTTCATACATCCTCATGACGAGTGGCGAGGCGGGCATCGACGGGATGTCGCCGGAAGAAGCCGGCCCCGCGAGAGAAGAAGAAGAAATAAAAAGCGCCGCCATCGTCGGCGTCGAGAAGGTGGAATTCCTGGGCTATACCGATGGGATCATCGAGTACAACCTGGCTCTAAGACGCGACCTCACCCGGAAAATCAGAACCTACCGGCCTGAAATCGTGATTACGCTTTCCCACCACCTCACCTGGCCCGGTGGTCCTTTGAACATGGCGGATCACCGCTGGCTTGCCTATGGCGTGATGGATGCGAGCCGCGATGCTGGAAACCGCTGGATTTTTCCCGAACTGCTGGACGAGGGGCTGGAACCATGGACGGGCGTTCGCATGGTATTGCTCAGCGGCTCACCTGAATCCACACACGCCGTGGACGTCACGGAGTACCTCGATATAGGAATCGCATCCTTACAAGCCCATAAACTCTACATCGACAATCTTTCACAAGGGTTCGACCCCGTCGCTTTCCTCACCCAGGCGGCCATAGAAACAGGGAAACAAGCCGGATTTGAATATGCAGTATCATTCGAGGTGATTTCGATATAAATATCTGAAAAAATCCCTGCTCAAGGC